>JASMMN010000226.1 GCA_030748155.1 Phycisphaerales bacterium | reverse complement strand
CTGGCCAGTTCCTCGCTGGCGATAAAGTCGTCTTCCCGGCCGCGGGCGGCCAAGGCTCGGTTGCGTGCATCGAGCAGTTCGGTCGCGATGCCGACCGACCAGCCTGCCGTCTCGATGAGATCGCGGAGGTGAACGAGGGTCAGAAGCGTTCGACTGTCGGCTGTCTGGGGCTCGAGCGTGTCTCGGTAGGCGAGTAGGATGATCTCATCGACATCGGTGAGGTCCTGGCGGACCAGCGATGCTCTGCGGGTCGTCGTCGCCTCTTCGGTGGTCAATTCGATCGAGGAGAGACCAGCCGCCAGATCAGCGTGTGGTCCCTCGGTGCATGCGGGATCGTAGACGACATGGACCCGCGAGCCCTCGGCGAGATGCTCGTCGAGTTCACGCAGCAGGATGGGTGCCCACCGATGCCATCCGACGATGAGATAGTGCTGCGAGCCTTGAATGCACGGGGTCGCCTCACAGATCATGGAACCGTTGAACGACAAGGGGTGTTCGTGTGCGTTGCCGATCTCACTGTCGTCATCGGCGATCACGATCAATTGATCACCTTCCTCAAGCCGAGTGTCGATCGGCGGATTGATCTGGGGTGCCCCGCCTTGCGGGATGATGCCGATGACCGCAGCTTTCGAGTACGACATGGCGGCGTCGCCGAAGGTGCGTTCGGTCACGTGACTGTCAGCATGGAAGTAGATCTCACAACCATCGAACGACAGCAGTTCGTCATAGACGAGACTCAGACCCGGCTGTCTGGCGGCTTGCAAGAGGACCCTGGTGACGAGTTGGGCTGGCTCCACCACCTGCACATCTCCGACCCGGCGGATCGCATCTCCATTTTCCCGGTCCAGCACCTCGGCGATGACAGGGCAGGTCCTGCCGGTTTGCTCCGACAGCCGCTTGAGCGCGAGTGATCGTTTGAGAACAAGGGCGTCCCCATCATCCCCTTCGCCTGAAAAAAGGAGGGCGCTGCGGGCCGCGTCTGGACGAACGATGGCCAGGTCTGCCAGATCACACGGGTCGCCGCGGCGGCAGATGATCTCGGTTGGGCCCAGATTGGTCACGCGGTCTGCGAGATACTCCTC
Source organism: Phycisphaerales bacterium (assembly GCA_030748155.1). GTDB lineage: Bacteria > Planctomycetota > Phycisphaerae > Phycisphaerales > SM1A02 > UBA12567. The sequence goes on along the minus strand of JASMMN010000226.1, from coordinate 1,571 downwards.
CATCCACACCTTGTCTCGATTCGCAAGAATGGCTACGACGGCCCGGCTTCGGCTCTCGTTGGCGATGGCGAGTTCCTGCACGGCCGCTGCGATCTTGCTGGACCAGCCGAGAATGATCGTGTGATCGGACTCCAGCACGTGTGATCGGCCTCGACGGAGGTCATCCAGTTTCCCCTCGATGCCGGCGGTCAACACACCGATGATGGTGCTGACGATGAGTATGCCGAGAATGGCGACCGCGAGCATGACCAGGCGGTAGGGCCAGCCCGGGTCCTCGACGGCACCGGGATCGAGGGCCATGTTGAGTGTGGTCCAGAATGACTCTGAGTAGGGCAGTGCCTCGTCCTCACCCTGCGGTCGGATGCCCAACGCGAGGAAGATGGCTGCTGCGGCCACCATCGCGGCCGAGATGGCCGCAAGCCACAGCATGAGTTTGCCGGTTCCGCCAGCGATGGCGCGGTCGAATCGGTATTGCCACTGGGCCTTCAGGCTCGGCTTGGATGATGGTGTGGGCATGGGGGCTCCTTGTGACCATACATGCGACAGGTATGCCCGTGACGGGCAGCAGCCAAATGCATTCGCTGCGGCGTGTCGGTTATTTGCACTTCGTCAACAATTGCCGATGCGGTTTGGCAGCGGATGTGCGGTCTGGCCCAAGACTCGCGTAGTGTTTGGCGAGGCGAGAGATGTACGTCTCTGAATGGAATCTGCTTGCTTCGTCTGCATAGAAGATGCATACTGATGCATATGAGAACCACGCTCAATATCGATGATGCGTTGCTTGAGGAGGCCGGCGTGCTGACCGGGGTCGCGGAAAAGACGGCGCTGGTACGGCTTGGGCTTCAGGCGTTGATTGCCCAGGAGCGGGCGAGGCGGCTCATCGCGCTTGGGGGGAGCGATCCAAAGGCGAAGGCTGCGCCGCGGCGACGGCCTGGGCAGCGCGGCAATGCTCGTTGACACGTCAGTCTGGATTGACCATTTCAGGAAACCACACGCGGCACTGAGTGAGGCGCTCCAAAGGGGCAGTGTGTTGGTGCACCCGTTTGTAGTTGGCGAACTTGCTTGTGGGCAGCTGCGTTGTCGCGATGAGGTGCTGGGTCATCTTGGGGTGTTGCCAGCCGCCTCAGTTGCAAGCCACGCGGAGGTGCTCGGATTGGTCGACGTACACGGTCTTGCTGGAACCGGAATTGGTTGGATCGATGCGCACTTGCTTGCGAGTGCGATGATTGATCATGTGCAGTTGATTACAAGTGATCGCTCGCTTCTCAAGCAGGCCGCGCGGCTTGGAATTGGATAGCGCATTCTGGCTTGGGCTGCTTTGAAGCGTCGGGGGTTGGTGGGGCGTACGGAGTTCTCGCGAACATCCGGCTCAGCGTCGTCGTCGTCGGCCAGTGGATCCAACTAGGCCGAGTAGTACGATCGCACCGGGTGCGGGGATGTGCGTGAAGTCAAGCCGCATCGTCCCAAGGGTGTCGTTGCCGTTTTGACCCTGAAGAAAGACGACGTAGTACTGGCATGCGCCAAGCGTTGCTTCGTGCGCGCCGTCGACATCGACCACCGCGCCTTCGCTC
>JASMMN010000225.1 GCA_030748155.1 Phycisphaerales bacterium | reverse complement strand
CCCAACGGACCAGTCCCGGCTCGATGATCTTCTGCATGTCACGCAGTACATCTTCGAGCGACTCCGGTTCGGAGGGCGGCGTGTTCGGAATCTGCGAACCGAGCTCACCGGGCTGCGCACGTGACCACACCGATCGATCGGATGCATCGCCCATGTGGCGAACCATCCATCCAAGCGCCTGATCGATGTCCGCCGCAAAGTCCTCTGGGCTTCGCCGCCATGGGCGATCGCTCATTCGGGCAACTTCGCAAGTTCGGCTTCGACTTCCGCAAGCAAACGCGCCACCGTCACTGGACCGAAATCAAATACCAATCCAGCCGCTTCAAAGAGTTCGGGCAGTGGTTTGGAACCTCCGAGGCTCATGGCTGCGTGGTACAACTCGATTGCCCGAGCAGGATCTTCACGGTAGATCATCCACATCTGCAAGGCACCAAGTTGCGCGATGCCATACTCGATGTAGTAGAACGGCACCTCGAAGAGATGCAGTTGCCGATGCCACAGTTTGGTGCGCTCCTGCTCCAGCCCCTCCCATGACACATCCGGTCCATACAGGGCATGCAGTTCCAACCAGTAGATATCTCGCTGATCTTGAGTGTGATGTGGATGTGTGTAGAGCCAGTGCTGAAAGGCATCGATGGTCGCCACCCAGCACAAAGTACCTACAACACCCTCAAGATGCTTCCGCCGAGCACGACCCGCCTCATCTTCGTTGAGGAACTCATCAAGGAAAGGATGCGCAATGAGTTCCATGCTCATCGATGCGACTTCGGCAAACTCGATTGGTGGCTGCCGGTAGGACACCAGTGGCTCATCCCGCGAGAGCATGGCGTGGAAGGCGTGGCCCGCCTCGTGAATCATGGTGTCCACATCCCGCATCACGCCGGCTGCGTTCATGAAGATGAAAGGTCGTCGCTGTCGCTCCCGGTCGGATTGATATCCGCCCGGGGCCTTGCCCTTTCGTGATTCCAGATCGAGCGAATCGCCCTCACGCATGGTGTCGAAGAGTTCACCAAGCGACGGATCCATGCGGTGAAAGACTCGGCTGGCACCGTCTACCAATTCCTGTTGGCCCTCAAATGGTCGAAGGGGCGTCCGGCCAAGTGGGTCGACATCCAGATCCCATGGCCGAAGCACATCGACGCCAAGTGATTCCCGCCGCGCCGCATTGCTTGCATGCATGATCGGCACCGCGTTCTCGTGAATAGCCCTGTGAAAGCTCTCGCAGGTCGCGGGCATGTAGTCAAAGCGATGCTTGGAACGGAAGGCCCACTCGCGGTAGTCATCAAGATCGGCGTTGTCGGCCTTGGTGTTCCGCAGCGCGATCATGCGATCGAAGATCTCGTCCATCTGTTCGCTGTCCTGGAGTCGCCGTGTTGCCACGAGCCGAAAGGCCTCCTCGCGAACCGAGCGGTCATTCTCCTGCATAAATGGGGACATCTGCGGAAGCGTCCTCTCCGCACCCTGAAACTGCACAGTCATCTGGCCGCACATCTCAGCGTACTGCTGGCCGAGTTTCGTCTCCTCGACTTCCAACGCGACGTTCTCTTCCCGGAACAACTTCACATCCGCATCCATGTTGCGAAGCATGACGCCGTACCGCTCCTGATCGAGATCATCGACAAAGGGACACTGCACGATGCGGCGATCGAGTTTGAAGGAGATATCCTTGATCTTCGGCTCCATTTCTTCGACAAATTGAAGGAAGGCCGCCTTGATCTCCTTGTCATCGGTATGACGGGTCATCTCGATATACAGCGTCGAGTAGGCCTCACCCACCGCGGCATCAAGTTCGCTTCGATCGAGCAGCAGGCCCTCCAGACACCCTTTGCACTTGAGGGTGCGATCGAGCAGCGACTGATACAGCGGGCCAACTTGTGACCAGTCGGTACCGTCAAGATCGGCCTGGGCGAAGTCGGTGGCGGTTGGATACAAGGTCATCGTGGCAGTCATGGCAGTCTCCAGATTATTCGATCGATTCGAGTTGCCGGACATCGATCCGCATGGGCCTAGCGGGGATGGCCGGAAGGTTGTGGGTGGATTCAATGGCGGCCGCAAGGGCTCCAGCCTCCATCGATGTATCGCAGGTCAGATACAGGGTCGATCCGCTTCCGCTGACGTGAACAGGGCGTCCGGCGGTCTGTTCGATGGCAGTCTGATGATCGCGGAGCGTCGGGACTTCCTGCATCGCCGGTTCGGCCAGTTCGTTGAAGAAACGACCACTTTCGGTGGCCGCCAGAACAGCGTCGTCGCGGAGTGCGCCACCGCCCATCGCATCGAAGCGGCCATACACGGCGGTGGTCGAACAGGAAGCCTCCGGAAGGCACAACACCGCGAAGAAATCCGGCATGTTGTCGATCGGTTCGATGCGATCTCCGAATCCGCCCACAAGAGCGCTACCGCCGCGGACGAGAAACGGCACATCCGAGCCGATTGATGCGGCGACGTGGCGGAGCTCGTCGTCCGAGAGATGCAGTTCGAACAACTGGTTGCACGCCCTCAGCATCGCGGCTGCATCGGAGGATCCGCCGCCAAGACCGCCACCGACCGGAATGCGTTTTTCCAGACGCATCTGCACCGGCAACTGGCGATTCACAAACCGCTCCATCGCCTGATGCGCCCGCACTGCGAGGTCGTCGATGATTCGCCAGTCGATGTCGGATGGTCTCTTGGCATCATCCTGCCACTGGATGGCATACCGGGAAATCGAGTCATCGGCGAGCTGCGTCACATACAAGTCATCCACCAGATCCATGGTCACCATCCATGAACTGATCGGGTGCATACCGTGCCCCTCGTCGGACGGCCCGACGGAGAGTGCCAAATTTAGTTTGGCCGGAGCTGTTTCGTGGATATGTCGGCGCATGAGAATCTCGTAGGATAAGGTGTCGCGCCCGCTCAGGAGGAGACCGAATATGAGTATCCCGTGCACAACAACCTTTGATTTCAACAGCCACAACATCACCGAGTACAAGGGGATGGTGAGGGGTATTGTGGTGCGAGCCCCGACCATCAGTCAGGGCATTCTGGGGGGGCTCAAGAAGATTGTCGGCGGCAGGATCGGTGCCTATCGCGAGATGTGTGAGCAGGCCCGTGGTGAGGCGCTCGAACACATGCTTGAGCACGCGGCCGAAATGGGTGCCAACGCCGTCGTGGGACTTCGATACGAGTCGTCGGATGTCGTGGATACGGCAACTGAGGTGTTGTGCTACGGAACGGCTGTCGTCATCGAGCCGACCTGATCACACATCAACCCACGGCGTGATGTCGGCGGTGGATACGCCGACCTCACAGTTGGGCAGCACTCCCTCCAGACGCGATCGCAACAGCGGCAAGTATCCCCTCTCGGTATTCGTATGACCTGCGAGCAGCACACTCGTACCGCGTTCTCGTGCGGCGAGCACATCGTGATGGCGCATTTCGCCGGTCACGAACACCGTCGCACCAACTCGCTCGGCGGATGCGAGCATCGTGCCGCCGGCGCCCGGACAACATCCGATCGTCGTGTGTTTCTGTGGACCACCAATGCCCTCGGCCACTCGCATCGTGATCACGCCGAGTCGCGTCTTGTATTGATCGATGATCTGTTCCAACCCGAACGGGCTGTCCAGCCGGATCAACCGCCCAATCCCGGTATCGTGCCTCGGTCGCCTCGCGAGCGGAACGACATGCACAGGGGGTTCCTCATAGGGATGTACAGCCCGAAGTGCCGCAACGGCTCCGGGCAGAGCCGCTTCACCGCACACCATCATCAGCCGGGTTTCTTCGACAGACTCGAGTTCGCCCGCTTGACCGACTGCCGGATTGGTTCCGTCCTCCCCCCGGAACGTGCCGCTACTGTCGATCGCTGTCGAGCAGTGTGTGTAATCGCCGATTCGCCCCGCACCAGCGGAGGCCATCGCAACGCGAACCTCGTCCACCTTGTCGCGAGGCGTGTACGTCACGATCATGACCGTTTCGGAAGGGCCCAACTCACTGGCCGATTCAATCGGGCTGACAACACCCTCGCCGACCGCTTCGATCAGCCAGTCGGTCATGCCACCGGGCGCGGCATCGAGGGCTGTGTGCGGGCTGTACACCGCGATGCCTGCCTCGATCAAGGACAGAAGCAGGTGGCCCCCACGGTCCTCATCGCTCACACGCATCCGGGGGGTGAAGATGGTGGGGTGGTAGGCCACAATCGCCTGAACATCCGACTCGGTCGCCTCTTGCAGCACGGCCGAGGTGAGGTCGATGCACAACAGGACTTTCGAAATCGATGCATCTCGCCGCCCTACCAGCAGGCCGACGTTGTCCCACTCCGCTGCATGTTGCAGAGGAGCGATCACACCCATGGCCTCACAGAGATCCAGAACGGTACGCATGTGCGGAAGGTACACCGTGAACGGTTCACTCACACGGGCCGAACCGGGCAATCAACTCCAGCAGATCATCGGTATCGACGATGTCCTGCGGTTCAGCCAATTCTGCACCAGCGGCATCGGTACCCCAGCCGGAGAGGAGTAGCAGGAGATCTGAGACGCCTACGACGCCGTCGTCATCGCTGATGTCCGCGGGGCAAGGGTCGACCTCGATGGGATCGCCCGACGTCAGATCCTGCCCGGCCAAGCCGATGTAGTCGGCGGCGTATCGCGTCGCGCGAAACACGTTGTTCTGGTTCCACGGCACTTCTTCGCCCTGCTCGAGGATGCCCGAGCCGGTCACAGGATTGATGTACCGCCACGCAATGTCCTCGCCGAGTGCCGGTGACACTTCCAGAAATTCGCCTGCGGCACCCACACAGATCAAGGTGTTGCCGTTGGCGAGTCGCTGAGCACCGGAGATGTAACTTGAGTACATCGATGTGACGGGATCGGCCGCCCACGACCTGGTCGGAAGCAGCGGACCATACGGATCGGTCGCATCGAGTTGATAGGTGTCGTCACCAAGAAGTGGTGGCGTGAACTGTTCGATGCTGCTGTACAGACCGTCCGGTCGCCCAAGGCCGTTGTTGAAGACGGTGATGTCGGCGGCACCTGGGCAGTCATCGGTAATCCACTTGGCATCGTGCGGGAAGAACAGTTGCCGATCGGCGGTGTCACCTCGACCATACGCCGCGGGGTTTCCCCAGCGGTACATCGGATCGCCCGCAGTGCCAGCGGCTTCTTCGGTCGTTGTCGCGTGATCGATGATCCAAATTTCGCTGAACCGCGGGCAACTGACGACGATCTGGTCGAGTTCGATGTTGTAGTCGATCGCGTTGAGATGGAGCCAGTCTTCTGCGCTGTCTTTCAGGGGCCAGTTGATGTCGATGCGACCGGGGTTGTCGGCAGGATCGCCATACGCAGGCATCGTCGCATCGTGATCCTGAACCAGATGATCCCACGCATGCCACTCCCACACGATCGTGCCACCACTGCTTCCGCTCGGTTCGATCTCGACGATTGAGTCGGACCACAACCTGCTCCCCAGCCAGGCTGGATCTCGGCCAGCCGAGATCGCTTCGCTGCGGAAGTGCCGACGCCATGGCAGTGCCAGTACGTTGCCGTTCGGGAGTACGGCAATATCGTGATGCTGCCGCTCGTCGGCGCTGGCATGCAGATAGGACCACGTGACTGTACCGTCCCACTCAATGCGTTCGGTCAAACCGCCAGCGCCGCCATTGTTGAAGTAGGGAATTGAGTCAGGGGATCCCGTCCGCATGAGATCGCCGTCCTCAAGCAGATATACCGACTGCCCGGGACGATCAGTGGACACCCACTCGTGAACGAGGTTCCCGGAGTTGTCGATCAGATACGTCGATGTGGATCCGGATGGTGCAAACAGCGTGTATCCCTCCATCGCCTCGGGTTCATTGACGGATACGCCAACCGTCTGATCGGCGGCAGTGAGGGAACACAGAGAGAGGGTGGCAGCGGTGGAGAGAGTGCGAATCATGCTTCATGGTCCTGAATACGCGATCTCAAGAGATCCTCGTTCCCTGCAGCGGGGCTGTACGGGGCGAGGTGGGTGCCATCCCCGCTACCATGGGTTGTTTTCCTCCATGAGACGAATCTCGGCATGACACGCACCGCAGGCATGACACACACCACGCTCAGTCCGATTCCGGAGATCCTTGAAGATCTCCGCGAGGGCAGACCCATCGTGCTGGTCGATGATGAGGACCGCGAAAACGAAGGTGATTTCGTGGTGGCGGCCGAGCACATCGACGTGTCGGCCATCAACTTCATGACGCGGGTCGGGGCTGGCTATCTGTGTGTCGCCATGGCAGGCGAAGATTGCGATCGACTCGATCTCGGGCCGCAGTCTCAGGTGAACACATCGCTTCGGACAACCGCGTTCACGGTGAGCATTGATGGACACCCACGGCACGGTGTAGGCACCGGCATCTCCGCTGCCGACCGTGTCAAAACGATTCGGATGCTCTCCGACCCCACAAGTCGCGTCGATGACTTCGTGCGACCCGGACACATCAACCCACTCCGCGCTCGCGATGGTGGTGTACTGGCTCGAACCGGACAAACCGAAGGCTCGGTGGATCTGTGCAAACTGGCGGGGCTGCGACCAGCGGCCGTCATTATCGAGATTGTCCGTCCTGATGGTGAGATGGCTCGCATGGATGACCTTGAATCCTTGTGCGCCGAGCATGGCATCCGCATGTGCAGCGTCGAGCAGATCATCGAACACCGCCTCGCCGAGGAAACGCTGGTTCGCCGCATGGAACCAATCTGTGGAACGCCTGTCGAAACACCATGGGGCACCTTCAACTTGATCGCGTTCGAAAGTCAGGTCGATCCACAGCCGCACATCGCGCTGTGCATGGGTGGCATCGGAAACCTTGATGCGCACGGGCAACCAATCGAAGTCGATGACCCGGTGCTGGTCCGCGTCCACCGACGCGATGTGCTCGGTGACATCTTCGATGTGGGTGGGTCACCGTCCGGAAATGTGCTCCGTGGATCGATGGCTTCTATTGCTGAAGCCGGTCGGGGCGTACTGGTCTATCTGCGACCCGAGTACATGGGCGACAGCGCTCTTTCACAACTTCTGCACAAGGTCCGGCGCCCGGGCAGTGATGACCCGGACCGCCCAGACCTCACTCGAAACAGTGGTGCCGGCGCACGGGCCGTCCCCATCGACACTCGCAACACGGGTACGGGCAGCCAGATTCTGCGAGAACTCGGTCTGACCAAATTGCGACTGCTCACCACGACCCAGCGAACATGGCATGGGCTGCATGCCTTTGGCCTTGAGGTTGTAGAGCACGTCACGCCACAGACCCTCTGACACTTTCCTCCCCCCGAGGAAGAGATGAGGGGCAACGCTACATCTCGCCGTTTCTGAGAATCATCTCCTGCAATGTCCTGATCGCGGCGGCCTCTTCGTCGGCTTCGCCGAGCGCCTCCATCATGACAAAGGACGCGGCGTTGCGAACCGATCGCAAAAGTTGTTCGTTTGCCACCATTGGCGAGAGTAGAGCAATACGCGCCTCCGGTTCAAGATGCTCGCGGACCTGCCACACACCGAAAATGGCCATGGCTTCGGCATCATCAAGCCTCTGGGCCACATGGCGAGCCATTTCGACCTTCTCGACGAACTGCCCGGCCTGCCCAAAGAAATCACCATCGTCGCCGTGATGATCTCCCATCAACTGTCCCAACAACTCCTCGTGCTCCCGCCGCATCTCCGGTGGCAGAGACTCGATGATCTCCCATGCCCGCTCAGGATCTTCGTGCATCTCCCGCAGAAAGTGCATGTGCTCTCGAAGCATGTCCGCCCCCATGTCGCCATGGCCCTCACCCATTCCGGGATGCCCCTGCATATCGTCGTGGCCCCTCTGCGCCCCAAATGGCCTGCTGGGACCATGCATGCCGCGCGGTCCCATCCCACCGACGCCGCGACCACACATCGGGCAAGATTCTCTTCCACTTCTTTCCAGGTGCCCCATGCCCTGCCCACCATGCGGGTCGCGGCCTGGCATCCGCCGAGCATCCGGATCGCCCATGAACATCATCATGCGCTCTTCGTGGTCCCCACCCTCATCTTCGCCGATATGGAAACGGCGTCGATGGTGTTCGCCGTCGTCATCAACCATCTCCACTACGACTTCGGTGTGAACCCAGGGGTTCTTGCCTTCATGCATCAGTCGACCCATCAATGCGTGCATGTCAACCCCGGCCTCGTCCATCTCGGCGGCAATCTCGTCAAGATCGATCTCCATCTCGCGCCGCTCACCGTTGCGCTCAATGACGATGGTGCCGGCACCGTTGACCACCTCGACCTGCACTTCGACCTCTTCTTCCTCGTCGATGGCACCCATGGCCGAGCAGACCAACGCGTCTGGCGAGATCGCCGTCATGGCACCAGCGAACTGCCCCGACATGGCCATGCGAAGTTCCCCTTCGGCCCTTGCGGGCATCGCTCCAAGTTCTATCTCGGTCACACCGCCTCGCTCGTCGAGCATGACCAGCATGGAACCACCATCAATGAGCATGCTTGTTGCCAGACAGTCGTCGTCGGCCTGTTGCATCGCAGATGCAAAGCGTCCTGCGAGGCCGGTATCAAAGACGTCGGCGACGGGCATCACGGCCCAGGCCGACACGGTGGCGATCATGGATCCGGCGAGCATAAGGTGCATGAGCAAGGTCTCCTTTGGGGCGAACGTGAAGGGTAGAGGGTCAGGAGGACAGCATATGACAACGGGCGAGACCGGATGGCCTCGCCCGTTGCATGGTTTCTATTCACAGGAAACGCACACCGTGCGTACCCGTCGGTTCGCGCGGGCTAACTGTGCGTTCCCCTGATGTGGTCACATAAATCGCTCATTCGATCACCTCCTTGTCATCAGGTCCGACCTTGCGTGGCTGTCACCGGAAGTGACATCCAGCCGCCACGCTTCCTCGCCTTCAGCGTCCCGAAGGCATACCCGCCACGTGTAGGCACGCGGGGGGTGGCGGGGGCCGCTCGGGCCGGGGACCTGTCCGGACCCTCGACGCCCGTCGCCACACTCAGTCTATCGGCCCGGCAGCCGGTCGAGGCGTGAATGAAAAGAAATCAAGCAGATGGTGCGCCGCCAAGAGGATGGATGAAGGTCGAGAACAAAGGAACCGGGTACCGAAGCGGTGACCTTACATCCGATGCTCGCCGGACATCTCGTCGGGAACGCCGCCATCGAGACCGTCTGGGTCCTCATCGTAGTCATACTCGTAGGTGAATTCGGCATCGTCGTCGGTATTTGCTTCGCCGCCTTCGTCGCCCGATGCTTCCATCGCCGTCATCTGCTCCCACTCTTCAAGTGAAATCAACACTTCTCGCGCGACCGAACCTTTGTGCTCGCCGAGAATGCCAGCTTGGCCCATCTGGTCGACCAGCCGCGAGGCGCGGCTGTAGCCGATGGCCATGCGCCTCTGGAGCAGGGAGACGCTGCCACGGCCAGATTCGATCATCACTCGCACCGCGTCGTCAAAGAGCGGGTCCCGTTCTGATGGTTGCCCGCCAATTTCGCCATCGCTGCCGGGCCGTAGTTGAATGAGTTGCCGCTCAAAACTCGGTGACGCGACATTTTTGAGGAATCGCACGACCTTGCGGCTCTCGCCGTCATCGACCAGTGTGCCCTGAGCGCGACGCACCTCAGGATCGCGCGGCGTCACGATCATCATGTCGCCATTGCCCAGCAGCAATTCGGCACCCTTGGTATCGAGCACGATTCGGCTGTCCATCCCGCTTGCGACCTTGAAGGACATTCGGCAAGGCATGTTCGACTTGATGAGACCAGTCACGACGTTGGCCTGGGGACGCTGTGTCGCGAGAATGAGATGGATACCGACTGCACGGGCTTTCTGAGCGATGCGGACGATCGACTGCTCAACCTCCTTGTTGGTCATCATCACATCGGCGAGTTCGTCGATGATGAACACGATGTATGGAAGCGAGCGGGGGATCTTGGCGTCTTCCAGATCGTTCTGGGGCTGGAACCGCTCTCGCTTTTCATCTTCGGTAAGCGCATTGAAGGTTCGGATATCGCGAACACTCGCCTCGTGGAACATCTCGTAGCGTTCTTCCATCTTGCGGATGGCCCACTCCAAGATCGCTGCGGCACGGTTCATCTCGGTCACGACCGGGCAGGCTAGGTGGGGAATGTCGCCAAACATGCTCAGTTCGACCATCTTGGGATCGACCAGAATGAGTTTGACTTCATCGGGCCGCTTGAGGAAGAGCCATGACATGATGATCGAGTTGATGCAGACGCTCTTGCCCGATCCGGTCGTACCGGCGATGAGCATGTGGGGCATCTTGACGAGATCCTCGACCATCGGCTCGCCGCTCGCGTCCTTGCCGAGGAACATCGGAAGGATCATGCCATCGGCGACGCCCGAGCTGATGAGTTCCCGCAAGCGGACCTTCTCGCGGCTTGGATTCGGGACCTCGATGCCGATGGTGGTCTTGCCCGCCATCGTCGGGACGATACGGATGTTGGGTGCCCCGAGGCTTCGGGCCAAGTCGCTGGCGATGCTGTTGATGCGGGCCACCCGGGTGCCGGGTGCAAGTTGCACCGAGTAGAGGGTCACCGTAGGGCCTGAATCGATCCCGGTGACTTCGGCGTCGATCTCGTACGTCGTAAGGGTGTTCTCAAGAGATTCAGCCTGGTCTCGCACCATCGCCTCGGCCTTCTCGGAATAGTCGGTCTCGGGCTCGGTGAGCGTTTCGACAGAAGGGAACTCGTACCCTTCGAAATCCTCCCGTTGAATGTCTTCGTCTTTGGCGACATCCTTCTTGCCGCCGAACATACGGATGGGGAGTTTGGCGATCTTGGCCTTCAACTGAGCCTTGGTCAGCAACGGACGTGGATCGGACGTTTCTTCTTCCTCGTCCCCATACTCATCTTCGTACTCGTACTCCTCGTCGTCTTCGTCCTCGTATTCGTCTTCTTCGTACTCGTCTTCGACTTCGGGATCCTCATCACCACTCTGGAAGTCCCACTCCTCTTCCTCGTCCTCGGGCTCGGCAACCGCGGCGCCGCCCTCAGGTCGCAGCGAGAGCCGAGCCATCCAGTGCATGCTGGGTTGCGGCGCATGTTCGCGAATCTGCACCATTCGCCGCCACGCCCAGCCTGGCAGGGCAAGCATCACTTCATCCGCCGCAATGACAAGCCCGACGATCAGCAGCACAAACACCAGCAGCACGGTGCCGACCGCGCCAAATTGCGGCAGGATCGCCCCTGCAATAGCGTGGCCAACCAGGCCACCTGGCGCACCCGCCAAGCCGCCGAATGTTGGAAACACTGCTGCGTGCAGCGACGAGAGTCCGACAGCAGCCACCACTAGGCCGACCGCCCGAAGCGGAGCATGGTTGGGCCGGCGACCAATGAACGTCAACACAAACCACACGCCCACACCCGAGACGATGAGCCAAGCACCGAGTCCGATGGTGTGCAGCGACCAATAGGACACGAATGCTCCCACACGGCCTCCGAGGTTGGAGACCGACTGCGGATAGGCCGACACGGTGTGAGACGGGGGATCTGCCGATGAGAAACTCACCAAAGCGAGTACCAGAAAGCACCACACGCCAATCGCCACCACCCACCCGGCCCACTTGAGCGGACTGGCAGCGGGCTCGCCGGATGCGGCCCTCCACGACCCCCTCCGCGGCTTCGTGGAATGCGATCGACCCCGAGAACGAACTGTGGCTGTTGGAGGCATGACCACTGTTCATCGGCTCTCAGCCGGGTCACGGGCCAGCATTCCAACCCCCGATAACAGCAGCAGTTGCCGCAAGGGCTCAGGCCCCGGTACCTGATCCCCCTCAATCAGCGACACTGCCCCCATGCAGGATGCAACCACATGGGCCGCCCTCCTGGGGCGATGGATGGATCTGGCGAAGGCGGCGCGGGCACTTGATGGTCAGGACAATGGGCCTTGGCAGCGGGCTCTGCCTGCGATCATCACCTATGAAGCCCTCTCGCAGGCGCTTCCTCATATCGGTGAACTGTCTGTGCGGGAGCGGGGGTATGCGCTCGACCAAGCCGCGGTCCTGCTCGAAGCCAGACGCAGCGACATGGATGACGCCTTCGACGAGTTGCCACCGGTCGTAGCGGAGGCTGATGCTGCCGTGGTGGCCACCATCGCCGAAACCAGGCGGTCCTTTGCGTGGACGGTTCTCTGGGAAGGCCCCGATACGCTGGTCGTGCCGGACATTCCAGGCGTGCCAGCAAGGGGATCCCATGAGGGTGCCATGGCCATCATGCTTCCCGGCACGCTCGCCCTTCCAGGCGAACCGATCGCATGGTGGATCGGCCGCGACGAACCGATGCTGGCACGCGGAGTGGTGGGATGTCAGGCCGTACCCCTTGATGTGACGCTGCAGGTCTGGCGGCACTTCAATCCCTGTGGTACCGCTCATGAAGATCGCGTACGGCATACCGATGATGATGGCCCCTCCAATGCCATACCGATGCTCTTGCCACTGGTCGCTGGTGGCGAGCACTTGGAGATACCCGAACTGCCGCCAGATTGGCCGCTCAAGGATGCTGGAACGATCGAGCCGCCTCCACCTGTGCACTGGGATGCGCCAAGGGAGTGGTTCAGCGACTGAACGCCTCGCTCGGCCGCACCGTCATGGTGCTCGAGGTTTCGTGCTGGCTCGCGATCATCATCCGATCGTGTAGATGCGGCGCATTCGAGGCCCACAGTGCGTTGATCACATCCGGACAATTGCACTGTTCCGACCGGTGCAGCAGCACGAGATGCTGTAATTCGCTCGTGGAGGCAATCTCCAGAACTGCATCCAGCGACTGGCGATTGGAGAGATGCCCGGCACCGCCCATGATGCGATCGATCAAGAACGGTGGTCGATCGCTGCAGATCTGCATGGTGTGATCATAATTCGACTCGATCGCCAGCGCATCGAGTTGGTGGCTCTGGAAAAAGGACAGCAGCGACGGCTCGGCGCGGCCGAGATCGGTTGCCCACCCGAGTGACACCTGGCCGTGGCAAATCACATAGGCCACCGTGCCGTGCGTGTCATGTGGTGCCATGGCCGTAGACACGTTCGTGGCGTCATCCAACGCGATCGTGTCTTCAAACGGTTGAATCCGATTGCGTGGAATTCCGGCATGCACGATGCGGCTCACGTGGGAGGTGTGCACATGCATCGTGAACGCCCACGACACGATGGCGTTCTTCCACCCTGCGTGCAGGTGATCGCTGTCGCCGTGGGTCAGCAGTACGTCGGTGATATCACGATGATCACGGCCTCGCGTCTCCATGGCTTTCCGTGTGCGCCGCGGTGAAATGCCCGCATCGATGAGAACATGGCGATCTGTTTCCTGCAGATACAGCAACGCCATATTTCCACGACTACCACTGGAGAGCACTTCGAACTCAATCACTTGGTGGTATGCCGGGAAGCAGGGTCGCGGTCGTGGCAGATGCCCCGCTCGGACTGTTCAATGAAGTCGGCGTATTCCATGGCAATCGGATCGCCGTCAACGCGAAGCCGGGCGATGACCGCCGGCATGGCGAGATCGCTTCGGTAGATAATTCTGTAGATGGCGCGGCGGCGGGCAATGTCTTCTCGCGACATTCCCGATCGCCGCATGCCGATGAGGTTCATGCCGGCAATGCGGTTGATCTCCTTTGAAATACACCAGGGTGGAATATCGACCGAAGCCCCGGCATGCCCTTGCATGAAAGCGCCCTCGCCAATTCGACAGAACTGGTGGATTGCAGCACTTCCGCCCATGATGACGCGGTCGCCTATGGTGACATGACCACCGAGAGCCGCGCTGTTGGCCATCTGGATGTGGTTGCCGACTTGTGAATCGTGCCCCACGTGCGAACAGGCCATGAAAAAGTTGTGATCGCCGATGCGGGTCGGTTCATCGGTCTTGGCGCGGTGCCCAGTGAAACTTTCGCGAAAGGTGTTGTGGCTGCCGACGACCATGCCAACCCCCGGATCAGAAGGGTTCCAATTGACATCCTGCGGGGGCGCACCAAGCGAGGCGGCGGGCCAGACCGTATTGGCCCGCCCCATCGTGAGCGGCCCGGTCAGATAGCAATTGGCGATCAGATGACAACCCGCCCCGAGAACCACGGGTCCAATCGTTCCGTCAATGACACAATTGGGCCCGATGAGCACGTCCTCGCCGAGGGTCACATCACCCTCGATGACGGCGGATGGATGAACTGTGGCGGCCAGTTCCGGCATGTGCGTATCGTATCATCGGCCCTCCAGATGACCGAAAAAGCGGCACATCTCGACATCCGCGACCTCGGCCGAATGCCCTACGCCGAGGCGATCACGCTCCAGCGTTCGCTTCAGCAGGAGGTCATCACAGCACGCGAGCAAGGTGGCCACCCCGGCATCCTGCTCCTGGTCGAACACGACCCTCCGGTCATCACCATCTCCCGCCGCGCCGATGCGGGCTCACACCTGCTCGCGACCGCGGAAACCCTCAAGGACGCAGGCGTCGAGGTCCACGAGACCGACCGCGGTGGTGACATCACCTACCACGGCCCGGGGCAACTGGTCGTCTATCCCATCCTCGACCTCAACATGCTCGACCTTCGGCTGCACAGCTACATGCGGTGGCTGGAAGAACGCGTCATCGAAACCCTCGCCCACTTCAACATCACCGCCCACCGCGATGAAGAAGCAACCGGCGTCTGGCTTGGCCCCAACAAGATCTGCGCTCTGGGCGTGCGAGTCTCTCGCTGGGTCTCGATGCACGGAATCGCGATCAATGTCGATCCGGATCTCTCACACTTCGAATTCATCGTCCCATGTGGTCTTCACGGCCGCGGTGTGACAAGCATGAGAGAGGCACTCGGTGATGGGTGTCCCACGATGGATGTGGTGAAGCACGCAGTACGCACCGTATTCAGCGCAGCCATCTGAGAAGCGCTTCTTCTCCCCGGCAGGCGG
>JASMMN010000224.1 GCA_030748155.1 Phycisphaerales bacterium | reverse complement strand
CTTGTGAGAACACATCGACGGCAATGGTCTGGGTGGTCTCAAGGCACGACCCTTTCAGACTACACCGCCGATGTCGTCATTGATCGGACGGTCGGCGCGAACGGCATGGATGAGCTGGCGCATGTGGTGACGGCCCAATTGGCGGCCCATCGATTGCCATCGATCATGCATGTGTCGCCCAACTCCGTGGTGGCTGATCATGTGCCTGAAGACGCAGCGATGCCAGCCTCAGGTTCGCCTCTTTCCAAGTGGACGAAGATGGTGATCCGATATCCTCGGTTTCTGCAGTCGCGCTATGGATTGAGGCGAGGCGATAATCCGGGCTCCATTGAGCCAGCCG
This sequence comes from Phycisphaerales bacterium, assembly GCA_030748155.1. Taxonomy (GTDB): domain Bacteria; phylum Planctomycetota; class Phycisphaerae; order Phycisphaerales; family SM1A02; genus UBA12567. The sequence goes on along the minus strand of JASMMN010000224.1, from coordinate 3,166 downwards.
ATCAAGATGACCCTACGCGGGAAGCGGGGTTTTCCGTCTTGAAGGGTAGGCCGGGGTCACCCCCGCCTCCCGAACGCGCCGCGCTCTTGATTGAGCCGGAGCAGGCTCGCTGGATGCAGTGGGCGCGATATGGCAGGGCGTGGGCCGTCGATGATTATGAGAACACTACGAACGGCGGCCCGGTTCTGACAGATGTGCAGGAGGCCGATCGTCGCCTCTGGCGACCCGATCGCGCTGCACCTCGGTTTGTGGCGGCTGATGGCCGGGTGACGATGTCCTGGTCTCCGCAGTGGGCAGCGCACTTTGGGCTTCTGCCGCAACTGGACGATGAGGGATGGGGGCCTGTCGATGACGATTCGTCATACCCTGTGTACGACGAGGATCCGGAGCAAGACGATGGTCACACAACGCAGTTTGCCGACTGGTCACCCTTCCTTCTGGTATCGGATGATGAGGATGAGGGTGACAGCCAGTTGACACTGCGGGAGGCACCAATTCTCGTTGACTCCAATCTTGCCGCCTTCGGCCCGGCCTTCGCGGTCGCTGAGAACGAGGCCGATACTGAGGATGTCGATTGGAAGGAGCCGCCAACGCGCCTTATGCGGCGGTGGTCAGAACAGCTCATGGGGATGGCGCCAAGCCGCACACCTGCCGACGGATCGCTTGCCGGTGTCATCGGGCAGTGGGACACATGGCAGATCACCGATGGGGGAGCGAGTCGTACCATTCATGTCTTTGTGGATGGCGATCCTCGCAACGACTGGGATCGAGACAACGACGGCGTGGCAGCGTTGGCTTCGAAGAGGCTGCCAGCAAATGTGAGACTACTGAATGACAATCCGAGCGATGATGTCTTTCCAAACAGCGTCGTCGTTGATCCGGAGTGGGAGTTGTACTGGCACAAGACTTTAGAGACCGGGCATGGCCAAGCTGGCAGCGAGTACTTCGATACCTATGCGAACGCGCTTCGATTTCGGCATGGGCATATCTACAACGTGAATTGGGATCCGGATGGCTTCGGCCGCACCGATTCGGATGGCGACGGCTTCCTCGACGACGATACCGCCACCACCGGATATACCAAGGCCAATCCATATCCATATCCATGGGCAACTCGCAACGTCCGCCTTCCGTGGAGCCACGAGAATGACGACGTCGATGATGACGCGTATGGCGAGTACTACCTGTTCCAGGCCCACAAGCCGCACTTCTTCTCATTCAGCTCGCGTCGGCTTCAGCTAGGTGAGCTCGTCAACCTTGATGCGGGGTACAACCCGTATGATGTCCAGGACCCGGAACACCTGCCCTGGTCTTACCCCGACAAGGGCTACTACGGCCCTGCTGAGATTGATGGCGACATTCTCATGCCCTTTGGCTATCAGGTGCAATTGAAGGATGCAAACTTCGAGCAAGTTGGAGAGGTGCTGGAGGTGCCGACGATTGCCCATGAGTTGTATGTGCCGATGACGCCGTCCACGCCCGGCCTGAAGTACTCGTGGCCTGCTGACTATTACAGCGAGTGGCCAGCGACTCCAGATATTGATGTGCTGAACAGCGCTGGCGAAGTGCTGACAACCAGAACGTATTCGGAGCAATTGGCGCAGGAACTGGCAGCCGGTGCCGGCCCATCGGTTGGTCATTTGCGACTTCGTGGAACCATCGATGGACCCAATGCCATTGTGGGCGATCCGTCTACGACCCGGGAAGTGGTCAACGGAGAACTGGTCACGTATGAACCATATGACCTCACGACGGGACGTGGCCTCATTCCAGATTGGTACCTCAGGGCCGATGATGTGGCGCACCTTGAACCGGATCTGCCCGCTTCTCAGCGGCTGCTTGACATGTTTGTGTGTGACGGGCCGGGGATCTACGATCTGGTGCGGAGTGATCCGGACCAGCTGGATGCATATGACACAGACGGGTCGGACGGCTTCATTGATGACCCGGAGGACTGGCAACTTTTCGCAGATCCGTGGAACGGACAACTTTCTGTGCGATCGTCTGTGTTTGACAACGCAGGTGGCTTTGAGGGCCGGCCGACACGCGGCCTTGTCAATATCAACACGGCGCCGGTGGAGGTACTTCGGACGTTGCCGCACATGTATCGCATGGTGCATGCCGACCCGGGACTCAGAAACAATCCCAATTCCCACGAAACGCCGCTGCTGGACGACTTTGAGAATGGCGACTTGGAATGGGGCCGTCCGATGAGTCCTCATCCACGCACCGCGGTTCCGGAGGCGATTGCCCAGTACCGCGACGGTTTGGGGCAGCTGCCACGCTACAACCAAGAGGGGACTTTCGACCCGCTCAATGAGTCACCGCCTAACACCTCCGATTCGCGTCTGGTAACCGGGGTACCGGATGGTCCTGCGTATTCGGACCGCGGCGTTGGATTGCCCCGAGACTGGTGGGGGGTTGACCAACTTCCCGGCACAGGCGACGATCTGATTGCTGATTTGGATCTCACATACCGCAACCGTCTCAAGAACATCTACAACAACGAAGCATTCGCTGATGTCGAGGCTGACGAGACGATTCGATTCAGCCGAGGCACACGCGGCTTCTCTGGAATCGGCGAGTTGTTCCAACTGTCGCGTCCTGCTTACTACGATTATGGACTCAACGATTTTGACGGTAACGGCACGCAAGAGTATGACTTGCGCGAAATGTTGGGGTCATCGCTCGCCGCCGACGCGTGGCGCATGGACTGGTCTGGCCGGAATCCATTTGGATTCCAAGACAAGCAGGTTCACGGCATTGATGGCACATTCTCCGGCGGATCGACGCTCTGGGACCTTCGAGGGTGGGATTCCGATGGAAATCGGTGGCGCGATGCGATGAGCCATCCCGGCGTCTTCTTGTCAACCGATACCGACCGCCACTTCGATACCCAGGTGCCCGGTCTCAGCGACTTCGAGTACGTTGCCTCGTGGCCGGCCGGCGAGCAGTGGGAGGATCCCCTCGGTGGATACGGCGCTTCGCAGCATGCTGGCACCGATGACCCACGCTACCGCGAACTGCACTTGACCGGTGATCGTGTTGCTGGCGATGCCGAAGAGCAGTCGCTGCTCTTCAGCGGCATCTCCAACATGATCACCACCCGCTCGGATGTGTTCACCGTGCATCTGCGGGTACGCACATTCAAACGCAACCCAGACTC
>JASMMN010000223.1 GCA_030748155.1 Phycisphaerales bacterium | reverse complement strand
TTCCATTCTCGCAGCGCGGAATTGTTCGAGTGTCTTCTCGTCACTGCTGCGGCGGGCCTTGCGGACGACGTCGCGGTCTTCGCGTGAGAGCGGCTCCATGATATCGGAGCGAAACTCGCTGCCATCGGTACGTGGATCCTTCACGCGTTCCCACTCGATGAGGTAATCGACGGCCTTCTTCAGGCCCATGTTGCTGAGCGTCAGGATTTGAGAGGGCGTGCCGCCAAACCCGGCTCTGACCAGCAGATGCTCGGCCTCCCAGTATCCGAACTCCTTCTCTGGAAGGGGTGAGAGCGCGTGCGGCATGGGTTCACTCCTGATCGCTGGGAGGTACTGTGGCGGTCGAGTCTACGCCGAATAGGACTGGCGCATCCCTCTTATTCGGTGAAGTCGGGCATCCGACGCAGCGAACGGCCCAATCGGACGGCATTGCCCACCACGGTGATGTCGCTCAAGGCCATCGCCCCCGCGGCGATCAGCGGTCCCCACGGGCCAAGAAGGCCCAGAGCTGCGACCGGGATCATGATGGTGTTGTAGAAGAAGGCGAAAAAGAGGTTCTGGTGGATACATCGCAGTGTCCGGCGTGCGATGACGATCAGCAGCGGCACGGACGAGGGGCGATGTCCTGGAATCACGACGTCGGCTGCCTCGATTGCGACGTTTGTGCCGGATCCGACGGCGACGCCGACGCTCGCTGCTGCAAGTGCCGCGGCGTCGTTGATCCCGTCACCGACCATGAGGACCGGACCGGTCATGTCTTGAACGTGGGCGGCTTTCTCCTCGGGGGAGACGCCGGCGTGTACCGAGAGTAGGGGCATTCCGATGGCCTCGGCGATCTCGACGGCGGCCTCACGGCGATCGCCCGAGAGCATGTGGGCTGGCGCGCCGAGCGTATCGAGTTCCCGGACTGCGGAGGCGGCATCCGGCAGTGGTTGGTCCCGGACGTCGATGCGTCCGATCAGTGTGTCATCGACAGACACCGCGCAGGCCGCATGTTCGTCCTTTTGAACTTTGACGGTGCGACCGTCAACCGTTGCCGTGACGCCGATACCTGGAATGGCCGTGAAATCACGTGGTGATGGAAGCGGCAGGCTCCGCTCCTCGATGACTTCACCGATCGCCTTGGCTACAGGGTGCTCGCTGTCACGCTCTGCAGCGCCTGCCATGCGAAGCAATTCGTCTTCGCTTGTTCCCGGTTCCGGCGAGATCGAGATCACCACGGGGCGTCCTTTGGTCAAGGTGCCGGTCTTGTCAAACACGACCTCTTTGACACCACCAGCCCGCTCCAGCGCAGCGGCCGACTTGATGAGGATGCCTCTCCGCCCCGCTTCACCGGTACCGACCATGACGGCCATTGGCGTCGCGAGTCCGAGGGCGCACGGGCATGAAATGATCAGCACCGTGACAGTGGCGATGATACCGGTGGAAAAGTTGCTCCAGTCGCTGCTGGTGGCTGCCAGAATGGTCCACCCTGTAATCGTCAACACCGCCACGGCCAGCACGGCCGGTACGAAGATGGAACTGACTTTGTCGGCAACTCGTTGGATCGAGGCCCGGCTCCCGAGGGTGTCCGAGACGAGCCGTGCGATCCGGGCGATGGTCGAGTCATTCCCGGCGACATCGGCGACGATGACCAGTCGCCCGACCGCATTGATCGAGCCGGAGACGACCGGGTCACCGACGCTCCGCAGCACCGGAATTGGCTCACCTGTGATGAGTGACTCATCGACTTCGGATTCGCCTTCGGTCACGGTGCCGTCGACGGGGATGCGTCCACCGGGCCGCACGAGCAGTTGCATGCCCGGTTGCACTGCGGCAATGGGCACTTCGGTGGTCGTGCCATCCTCTCCCTCCGTAAGTTGCTCGGCCGTGTCGGGCTGGAGTTCCAAGAGGTCACGAATGGCCGAGCCCGCCTTTGCCGACGAGCGTGCCTCCATCCAGTGTCCGAGGCTGATGAGTCCGAGCAGGGCGGCAGCCTCAGTGAAGTAACTTGGTTCACCATGTTCGACGCCCATGTGTTCCAGCACGAAGAGGACAACCGAGTAGCCCCAAGCGGTGACCGCCCCGATGCTGATGAGCGTGTCCATGTTGGTGCCGCCATGTTTGAGGGCGGACCAGGCGGAGGCGAAGAAACCGGGTCCGACGACTACCACAACCGCTGTGGCGGCGAGGCCCAGCGTCCACGGGATCCAAGGCCCGTCGATGCCCATCGACTCGCCGCCCCAGTGCAGGATCGCCATGGGAATCCACATCCCCAGTCCGATGATGGCCCGCCGCCGCCACTGCCGCTCCTTCTTGGCGGTCAGATGCTCCATGTGATCATGCAGTTCAGCGGCCGAGATTGGGGCTTCGTCGGCGGGGGTAGCCGGATACCCCACAGCGGTCACGAGTCGGGCGGCTTCGGTGGGATCGATGGTTCCATGAATGATGGCCCGTCCGGTCTGGACGCTGATGCTGGCATCGGTCACCAAGGAACTTGCCAGAAGGGCCTTACGGGCGGTTTCGACGCAACTGGCGCAGTTGATTCCATCGATGTCGAGTTGGATGGTCTGATCGGTCATGGTGGTGCGGTGAGGGTAGACTACATGTTCGCCCATGTCCGAACCTCGCGTCCGTTCCATCTCGGTGATGCTCACACTGGTCCCGCTTCTGGCGGTGCTGTGCGTGCTGCTTGGCGATCCGACCGGCGAGCCGCCGGTCGCGGTCGGGCACGAGCCGCCCGCGATGGTCGCTTCGATCGGGGTTGATGCGAGCGGTGCCGCGGCGAGCGGCGATCAGTCTGGCCTTCCCCTCGGTGCCATGCCTGCTCCACGGGCGGGGCGGTTGCGGGTTCGTGAGGCTGACCGACTTGGCCCAGCCAAGTTGCATCTTCCTCCACCCGCCGTCTGAGCCCGTTTCGCGGTGATACAGACAGATTCCGGATCCCACATCACACTAGTTCTCCCGAGAGGTTGATTCCCATGGCTTTCCCCGTCGTTTCCAGCGTTGCACGCAAAGTGTTCGGCACTCGCAACGAGCGATTGGTCAAACGGTATCTCAACATCGTGGATCGCGTGTCGGCTCTCGAGGCCGAGACTCGGCAACTCGACGATCAGGCACTTCGAGCCAAGACGGACGAGTTCAAGCAGCGTATTGCGGACGGTGCCAAGACCACCGACATGCTTCCAGAGGTCTTCGCCGTGGCGAGGGAGACGATGGACAGGGCGGTCGGTATCCGGGCGATCTTTGATCCCGATGGCGAGTTTGATCCGGCGGTATTGACCCGAGAAGTGCGTTCGCTGTATGACCAGACCAAGGCGGCGATGGAAGCCGCGGAACCCAAGCCGCCCACGGGTGAACTACTCGGATGTACCGAAGCGGTGCCGGGTTGGTTCTGGATGGATATTCCGCTGCCGATCTACGAGGCGGTTCGCGCCATCTGGCCTGAGTCACGTCCGCCATACCGCGCCCGTCCCTTCGATGTGCAGATCATCGGTGGCATGGTGCTGTACGAGGGAAGCATTGCGGAGATGAAGACCGGTGAGGGCAAGACGATCGTCGCGCCGCTCTCCTGCTACCTCTCTGTACTCGAAGGCAAGCAGGTTCATCTGGTGACCGTCAACGAGTACTTGGTGCAGCGCGACCGCGACTGGATGTTCCCCTTCTTTCGGGCGCTCGGTATGACCGTGGGCGCCATTCACGCCCAGCACCGCCAGCCGCCGCAACTCAAGCAGATCATGTACCACTGCGATGTCGTGTACGGCATGACAAGCGAGTTCGGCTTCGATTACCTCCGAGACAACATGAAGATGTCTGTCGCCGAGCAGGTGCAGCGTCATCGGCAGATCGCCATCGTCGATGAGGTCGACTCGACGCTCATCGACGAGGCGCGTACGCCGTTGATCATCAGCGGTCCGGCCCATGACACGCAGCCGAGGTACGAACTCGCCGATCGACTGGCCCTTCATCTGCTTTCGAGGCAGACGGAGTGGAATGCGGCTGACGAGCTGGTACAGAAGTGCCTCGTCGACATTTCCGGTTTGGAAGGCGATATCCGCAACGTGCGGGATCGCAGCGAGATTCCAGCCATGAAGGAGCGGCTCGATGCGTTCAAGGCCGAGTTGCCCACGCTTGAGATCGCCCGTAACAAACATCTTCAGTACTACGAAGTCGAACTCGACAAGAAGCGTGCGACCCTCACACATGAGGGTATTGCCGAAGCACAGAAGGAGTCAGGCCTCGGTTCCTTCTATGTGGGCGACAACATCGATCTGCCTCATCTGCTTGAGCAGGGCATCCGGGCCCATACGGTGTATCAGCGTGACCGTGACTACATCGTCGCGCCTGATGACAAGGGCGACCAGACGATTGTGATCGTCGATCAGAACACTGGCCGCAAGATGATTGGTCGGCAGTGGTCTGATGGACTGCATCAGGCCATCGAGTCCAAGGAAGGCGTCCCCATCAAGGAAGAGACGCAGACCATGGCGACCATCACGATCCAGAACTTCTTCAAACTCTACGACCGGCTCTCGGGCATGACCGGCACTGCCGATACCGAGGCGACAGAGTTCTATGAAATCTACAAACTTGATGTCGTGGTGATTCCCACCAACGTCCCGGTCATCCGCGGTGACCACAATGACGTCGTCTACCTCTCGATCAAAGACAAGTCGGATGCGATCATCGAGGAGATTGCCCGCTTTCACGATGTCGGCCGCCCGGTGCTGGTCGGCACGACCAGCGTAGAGAACTCCAAGGATGTCTCGGACGAACTCAAACGCCGGTTCTCGATCAAGCATGAGGTGCTCAATGCCGAGCAGCACGAGCGGGAGTCCGAGATCGTCAAGCACGCCGGCGAACTCGGAGCCGTGATGATCGCCACCAACATGGCTGGTCGCGGCACAGACATCAAACTCACGCCATTCACGACCACCGAACTACTCGATCACTGGAAGCGGCGCGATATCTGCCCGGCGGATGTGGCGTCCGACATGCCCGAGTCGGCCATCGTCGCCAAGTGCCGGCGGCACATCGCCGCTCGTGAAATCGGTCTACCACGCAAGCAGATCGAAGAGATGTCCGACGAGCAGGTGCAGCGAGACCTGCTCGAATACTGGTACGAGAAGCACTGCTACGGGAAGAAATCCAAGGCCAAGTCGATGAAGAATGAACAATTGCTCGAAGCCTTGGACGCCAGCGGCGCTTGCACGCTGCATCACCTGCGGCTGTACGACACGGCCGAGGATCTCGGCGGCTTGCATGTTGTCGGTACAGAGCGACACGAATCACGGCGCATCGACAATCAGTTGCGTGGTCGTTCTGGCCGTCAGGGCGATCGTGGCTCATCCCGCTTCTTCCTGAGCCTCGAAGACCCGCTCATGAAGATGTTCGCCGGCCCGACCACGCTGAAACTGCTCAGTCGCCTCGGCATGAAGGAGGGCGACGCCATCGAGCATCCGATGCTGAGCAAAGCCGTCGGACGTGCTCAGCGGAAGGTGGAAGAGCGAAACTTCCTCATTCGCAAGAACATCCTCGAATACGACGAAGTGATGGACCACCAGCGGCACGAATTCTACGGAACACGGCAACGCATTCTCGAAGGTCGCAACATCAAGGAACTGATCTTCGATCATCTGCAGCAGGCATCGGTCGATGCTGCATGGCGGTTCATGGACGCTCAGTATCCAGCGACCTGTGTCGCAGAGTGGGTACGTGAGCACATGTCGGTCAACATCGAGCCATCGCGACTCAAGATCGATGACCGCGAGGATCTGCACGAGGGCATCCAGCGGCTGGCGCACGAAGAGGCGACCTCCGTCCTGCGGGTTTCGATCGGCGAGTTTCTCAGCGAGGACATCGACCTTGGCGAAGGCGCCATCGCTCGGCGTGACGATGGAGGAGACAACTATCAGGGTCTGGCGGAGTGGATGAATGGACACTTCGGAACGAATTTGACCGGGTCGGACCTGATGGACAAAGAGCGACGGGATCTGCTGGACGAACTCGATCTCGCCGCTGCTGAAGCAATCGAGAAGGTCGACCTCGGCCCACTTGATGCCTTCCTCCTTGAGGATTACCCCAAGCGTGAACTGGCCAAGTGGGTATCAACGCGGTTTGGTGTTGAATTCGACGTAGATCGGTTGCTCGACGCGCACGACGCCGAGGAGGCCACCGCCGTGATCATCGAGGCGGCAGCCGCGTTGTACCGCGAGCGGGAGATCTGTTATCCGATCGACTTCGCGATCGACATGACCAATGCCACGATGCAGCAGGACCCCGCCAAGGCGCTCGGGCAGTTCTGCACCTGGGCGAACTCGCGATACGAGCTCGGTTGGACGATGGAGACGCTGCCATCTACGGATCCGCAGGAGATTCGCCGCTTGCTTATCGAGGCTGCCAGAACCTGGGACGAGGAGAAGATCGACGAGCGCGCCGGGCGGATTCTGGCCGAGATCGGCGAGGACTTGGACACGGTCGATACTTGGTTGCGAGATGCCATGAATGCAGCGTTCACGGAGTCGCAGCGCGCGACCTTTGCCGGCGACCCACGCGGTGCTCTCGCCGAGCGGATTGCCAGCACGATGCGGGTGGAAGTATCGCAACTGGAGCAGTGGATCCTGCTTCAGATTCTCGACTCGTCTTGGAAGGAGCACCTGCACCAGATGGATCAGTTGCGGGAGTCGATTGGCTACCGCAGTTTCAGTCAGCGCGACCCGAAGATCGAGTTCAAGCGGGAGGGAGCCAATCTTTTCGAAGAGATGCTCGAATCGATCCGCGACAAGGTGACCGATCTTGTCTTCAAAGCTCGCTTGCAAGCGCGACCTCGACAGGCGCCGCAGCCACAGCAGCAGCCCGAAACGCCGAAGCCACCGCCGCCCGCGGCAGAAGATCCGCAGCAGACCCAAGACCGCACCGCCGTCGCCGCTGCCGCCGCAGCGGCGAGCGAGGGACGCCGTGTGCGAACCGGTAGTCCCAGGGAACCCTCGCCGTCGACTGCTTCAACTGCGGCAGTCGGTCGAAACGAGCCGTGCCCCTGCGGCTCCGGCAAGAAGTACAAGAAGTGTTGCGGCGCTAGGGGGTAGTGGGGGTCTGGTACGGGGCAGGGCCATTGACGGGTATCAACTCGTTGGCGTGCATCCTCGGGCGGTACTTGATCCCTTCGTGATCCACGGTGCGAAGAGAATCAGGATTGCCGCAACTGCTGCGACCCAGGTTGGCTCGTGAAGAAGCCCGATTTCCCCGAGCACCGCCGCCACGGCAAGCAGAATGATCAGCCTCACCAGACCCTTGGGCGTGACTTTGGGCGAGCCCCGCAGGCACCATGCCAGCACGATTGCGGGGAAGACCAGTCCATACAGGGCCAGCCATCTGAAGTACAGATCTACGACTTCGGACCATGTGTCGATAAGTTGAAGGCCGATGATGAAGACGGCGGCGAGCACGAGCGCCGGCCATGGAATTTCGATGAACTTGCTCGATGTCAACACGCCGGCTCGCAACTCACGCAGGTTGGCCCCGATCGTGAAGGTGGACTGCCCGAAGATCCACGCCAGTACCACGGTCGTTCCTGTTCGCTCATCGAGCCACCAATACGAAGCCGTCACGAGCAGCATGAACAAGAATCCCCCACCGAGCACGAGGAACCCGAGTGGTCCCTCGGTTTCCTGACGAACCCGGTGAAACGGGGCATCAAGCCACGGACAGAGCAGAAACCCAATGATGAAGATCGGTGTCAGCCATACCAATTCGACGGGTGGTCTGGTACCCGACCAGCCAAGTGAATCTCCGCAGCCGCAGTTGGATATCACGACGATGCTGCCGCTGGCAAAGGCAATCGTTCCGAGTAGCGGCCACCATGACCGCGGGGACAGCGAGAGCAGCAGTCCGAGTACCAGCGCTGTCAGTGGGAACAGCATCCAGTCCCACGATCCGATCATGTCCGGAGGGAAGATCCAGACCGCGACAATCGACAAGAAGAGCAGGTGAAAGGCAATTGTCAGCGAAACGAACAATCCGATCGCCTGCGGATGTCGCGTGCAGAAGTTACGAGAGGCCGATGGTGATCCCAAGAGGAGACCCATGGCGGTTGCGCCGACGACGTTCGGAATGGCGATCAGGAGAAACCCGCTCCAGCCAAACCACTGCATGAGAATCACGGGCAGGAACAGACCGATGCACCACGTCCAACTTGCTGCGCCGTAGAGGCCCCAGCCGATGGTACGGATCGGATGTGTCATGTGCCGTCGCGCTGAAGTCAGACCGTCAACTTACGACGTTTGCGAGCCTTCTTGCTGCTGCGGCTTCGCACCGCGGCCTTGGGGCCGCAATGGAAGGTCATCTTGCAGCGGCCGACTCGGAGCGGGTGGTCTCGTTTGCCGAGAATCTGACAGACATTCATCGTGAGATCGATGTTGAACTCGGCACCATCCTTCTTCTCCTCGGCGACGCGTTCGTGGAGGTCTCCCGGGTTGACGACGTCATAGACCGCCGGTCCACAACATGGGCGGAGGAACCGATAGTTGAGTTCCTTGCAGATGACGATGTAGTCGGTCCCGACTTCGGAGAACAGGAACATGCCGCCAGCGACCTCGGAGTTGCCCAGCAGGGCGGCACCGGCCATGGCGTTGTACCTGTTGCGGTTGACCCGTTTGAACGGCAGGATGGCTGTGAAGCGGCCGGTGCTCAGCCGTCTCATCGAGATGCCGGAACGCCATGCATAGGGCAGCCAGATGAGTGAGAAGACCCGGTGCCAGAAGTTGTTTTTCGTGCTGAGCCGGCTCAGCACAGCCTCAAGCCGGTGCCAGATCCCTTTCGGGGCGGCGACGGTTTGGATGCCTGCGGCGTTGGATGAGGTGAGCGACATGGGTGGGGGGTGGGAGCTCTGTCGGTAGAAAAAGCGTGCGGGTTGGAAGAGGACGTATGGTAGCCGTTGACCGTTCGTGCCACCATGGGGATCCTGCGAAGATTCTCCACCCCACGGGTCCGCCAGAAACAGGAAGTCCCACCATGCCGCTTGCTCGCCTTGGAACCTGCTCATGGAGCCTTGGTCCGGATAACCCCGCCGATTTGGTTCGTTTGGTCCACGCCACCGGATTGGACGCTGTTCAACTGGGTCTCAGCCCGGTCGTAACAGATCTGGCGGGCTGGGCGACTCTTGTTCCGCGGATGATCGAGTCCGATATCACGCTGCTGAGTGGCATGATGGCTCCTATCGGAGAGGACTACTCCACCTTGGAGACGATCGCCAAGACCGGTGGGATCCGTCCCGATGGAACATGGCCGGGCAATGAGGCCATGGCGAGATCAATCGCGGTCATCGCCGAGAATGGGGGTATCGGCATGATCACGATGCACGCAGGGTTCATTCCGGAGAGTGCCGCCGACCCAGAGCGAGCGGTCATGATTGGGCGGCTTCAGGCACTCGCTGATATTTTCGCCGGAGAGGGGTTGTGCCTGGCGCTGGAGACCGGGCAGGAATCGGCCGAGGCGCTGCTTGGCGTGCTGGCTGATGTGGATCGTGAGCGGGTCGGTGTCAACTTTGATCCGGCCAATATGGTGCTGTATGGCGCGGGCGATCCGATCGAAGCGATGGAGATGCTCTCGCCGCACATCATGCAGGTACATCTGAAGGACGCCTTGGTCTCGGCGAGGGAAGGTCGATGGGGTACTGAAACGCCGCTTGGTCAGGGCGATGTCGATTGGGATGCGTTCTTCAGTCTTGCCAAGACGCTTCCACGTGAAGTCGATGCCATCATCGAGCGAGAGGGCGGGGACAACCCCGTCGGCGAGATTCGGGCAGGCGTGGACTTTGTGCGGACACACCTTGTATGAAGTGGGCATTGCTGGCGGTCGTTCTGTTCGGTGCCGGATGTTCTGCGGCGAAGGTCAACGAGTCGTACTTCCGTGGAGCGGTCGCGGCCGATCATGCTGTGGCATCCGAGGCCGGGGTCGAGATGCTGCGGCGGGGAGGCAATGCGATCGACGCGGCCGTGGCGACGAGTTTCACGTTGGCCGTGACAGATCCGTTCAGTTGCGGACTCGGCGGCGGCGGATTCATGGTGGTGGTGTTGCCCGATGGCACGGCTGCGGCGTTGGACTATCGTGAAACAACGCCCGCTGGCATGACAGCCGATTGGTATGTGGGACGTCCCTCGACGGCGAGCCGCTACGGTGGCGAGGCGGTCGCCGTGCCGGGGACAGTCGCCGGGCTGTGGGCGGCTCATGAGCGTTGGGGCGTACTGCCGTGGAAGTCGTGCCTGGAACCGGCAATTCGCGCAGCGACCAGTGGCGTGGAGATCGGCGGTCCATGGCTGGGCGCGATGGAGTGGGTCGCGTCGGTTCGCGAGGAGTACCCGGAACTCGCGGTGACCTCTCAGTGGATATGGGATCGCCTGTGCGGAGGCGGATCACTCAAGAGAGGTGATGTCGTCCGGCAACCACAACTTGCCGCACTGCTGCACATGATCGGCACAAATGGACCGGCGGCCTTCTACGAGGGTGTCGTCGCAAGCGATGTTGCCAGAACAGTTCAGAACGCGGGTGGTGTACTGAGCCGAAGCGACCTGCACCGGTATAGAGCCGACTGGGCGGAACCGCTGGCGAGCGCTGTCGTGCTGGATCGGTACACGATGCTGTCCATGCCGCCGCCGAGTAGTGGCGGTGTCGCGATGCAGCAGATTCTGGGCATGCTCGATCGGCGCATGGGAGATCTCCCGCGGATGACGCACGAGTCGGCGGCGTGGTGGCATCTGCTCGTCGAATCGATGCGAAGCGCCTTTGCTGATCGAGCTCGATACGGCGCTGACGGCACGCAGGTTTCCGTTCCAGTGGCTGAGATGGTGCACGCCGCAGCGCTTGATGCCGCGGCAGCTGCGATTCCGCTCGACCGTGCTCGGACAAGTGCCGATGCTTGCGTGCTACCGCCACCGGACGATGCCGGGACGAGCCATTTCTGTGTCTACACCGCGGATGGCATGGCTGTGTCCTGTACCGAGACGATCAACCTGCTTTTCGGTTCGCTGCTGGCCGTCCCACAGTGGGGCATCGTGCTCAACAACGAGATGGATGATTTCGCGACGCAGCCAGGCAAAGCAAACGCCTTCGGGCTCGTACAAAGTGATCGCAATGCGCCAGCTCCGGGAAAGCGACCGCTCTCAAGCATGTCACCGACGATCGTCTTGGAGGATGGTCGCGTTCGACTGCTCGCGGGCGCTTCGGGTGGTCCTCGCATCATCAACGGTACGCTGCAAGTCATGCTCAACGTGCTGCTCTTCGACATGACCCCGGAGGCGGCGCTCGCCGCCGACAGGCTACATCATCAGTGGATGCCTGATGTCGTGCAGTTCGAAGAGGCGTGGACCGATGATGCCGTGATCGAAGCCATGGAGGCCATGGGACACGCCACGAAGCGTCGGCCGACCGTCGGCAAGGTCCAACTCATCGAAGTCCTGCGAACCGGCGAAATGCGTCCTGCGAGTGATCCTCGCAAAGAGGGCGCTTCAGCTGGGTGGTAGTGTGCTTGGTCGGAAATTCAAGGGTTTTCGGGCCGGCGACATGCCGTCCATTGCTGACGAAATGGATGGCCGCAACGCCGACTGGTTTTGAGCAGATCTCAACGGGACAATGTTTGATATGAACCGAGCGATGACGAGAAAATGATCTGGGGCGACGTAATGGACAAAGGAACCATGGATTTTGAGAATGAGGTCATCAACAAGCAACGGCCCGACAAGAAACAACGTCGGTTCATCGAGATCCACTGCGACCAGTGATTGGAGGGAGGGCGAGTCGGTGGCGACTCGACATACAATCCCATCATGCCCACATACATCTATCAGGTTGTGACCGATGATGACACCCAAGGCGAGATCTTCGAGGTCGTACAGCCGATGAGCGAGCCACCACTGGAGAAACACCCCGAGACGGGGGCACCTGTCGTGCGGATTCCAGCACTTCCCAATATCGCTGGCAAATGGTCCGACATGAAGACCAAGTCATCGCTCAGCAACAAGAATCTCGACCGCCTCGGGTTCACCAAGTACGAGCGTGCTGGTGATGGAAAGTATGAGCGGAAGGCGGGTGGAGGCCCCGACGTTATTTCGGCGGACTGATTCGTTCCATCACAGGGGAGGTAGCCAGAGCGGATGAATGTGGCATCCAGCCTCGCCGGCGTGTCAGGTCTTCCCGGGGGCGATACGCTCTACAGATGTCGTGCCTGACAGCACCCAGTTTGGACATGATGCGGCCATTTGGTCAAACGACCCGCGTCGGTGTCGTCAGTTTTCTCAATGCACGCCCTCTGATTGCTGGGCTTGAATCGTTTGCGAATTGGTCGATCACATCGGCGCCCCCAAGCACACTGATCGATCTGCTGGCTGCCGACGAAGTTGATCTGGCGCTCTGTTCGTCCGTCGATCTCCTGAACGCGCCCTTCGAGGTGGCGTGGCTCGCGTCGACTCCGCTTGCTTGCTACGGGGCGACTCGAACGGTCCGATTGTTCTCCCGTCAACCGATCGACATGCTTCGCAGGATTCACTGCGATACCGACAGCCACACGTCGGTGGCGCTGCTCCGCATCTTGCTTGCGGAGTTCTGGGATGTCGAAGTTGAACTGGTGGATCTGCACGACCCTCGGCCGATCGAAGCCAAACTCTTGATCGGGGACAAGGTAGTGGGAGAGGGACTCACCCTGGAAGCGTGGCCGGTGCAGGTCGATCTTGGAGAGGCATGGCTGTCGCACACCAGCCTGCCCTTCGTTTTTGCCGTTTGGATGGGACGATCAGATCGAGCAGAGTGCCTGGAGCGGGCGGGCCGCGTGATCGATCGTCAACTCCGGTTGAATCGTCATCGGCTTCAGGAGATCATCGCCCGCGAGGCATCGATGCTGGGATGGCCCCGTTCGGACGCATCGGACTATCTTACGGATTGCATTCGGTATCACTTCGGCGCGGCCGAACTGGACGGATTGATGTTGTTTCTCGAGAAGTGTCGCGAGCATGGGTGTGTACCCGACAGGCCGGTGCCGCCGCCGCGGGCTCTTTGAATGCGCCGCGAGGCGGCATTCCGATGCAGCATCATTGGCGAGTTGCACCGGCAACTCGAGTGGGCGTCGAAATCTTCTTGCCTCCGTTTGCTTGACGCGGCCGAGGCCTTGATTCGCGAGATCGATCTCGACCGCGCCTACCCGGTGGAATTCGTTACGTATCGGCTGACCGCATGGAAGCCCGAGCCCAGCACCGTTGTCGAGACCGTGGCAGGCGAAGCGCTGCTGGCGGATCTGGTGACGATGATCCAACGGGTGAGCCGTCGATGCGCCCTGCCATTGGACAATGACGAGTCCGTGCTGCTCGACGGGGCTGCGAAGGTCCTTGGTATCTCTCTGCGGACACTGGTGCGTCTGCGGCGGCGCGGTTTGGCGATGCGATATGTGCAGTGCAGCGATGGCCACCTTCGGCTGGCCTGTCGGACGGAATCATTGGAGTGGTTTCGCAATCTGTGGTCGGAGTTGATCGGAAAGTCCCATCCGTTCGTCGGCAGCCGGTCGAGCACCGCCGCAATTCTCGAGGCTGCAAAGGCCCTTCCTGAAGCGGCCACAGCGCAAGCCACGGCGAGGACTCTTTCCAAGCGATTTTCAGATCGCTCACTCTCATCCATTCGCAGTGTGCTCAGGCGAGCAGCGGCGCGGGGTGATGTCGTGCTGCCCATGCAAGGAAGACTCGCACAGCGCGACAAACGGCTTGCTCAGCGTGCCATCCGCCGCGGAGTGGCTCCGGCGAGGATTGCGGCGCATCTCAATATCGGTGTGCCCTCACTTCATCGTGCGTTGTTGCGACTCCGGAGACAGCGACTCATCGAGATTCATGCCGAATTGCCGCCTCAGGAAATTGATCATGATGTACTCGATGAGCAGGCGTTGTCTCCGATGTGTATTCAGGCAGGGTTGGCAACTTGGAATGCATGTTTTTCATTCGCCGAATCAAGCCTGAACGTGGACTCGGCGGAAGCGTCCTTGCTCGCAATGCACGTACTTCGGCGACGCTTTGGTGCGGTACTACAAGATGCCCCCGCCCAACCCACAGCGAGGCAACTGGACCGTGCCGAGACCGATCTGCGGTGGATGTGCCAACTTCGCGGTCAATTGCTCGGCTCCCTCGCCCCGGTGCTGCGGAACACCGTCGAACAGTGGTGTGGGCGTCCGCCTCTGGAATTGTCACCCGAGATGCAGCGAGCCATACTGCGACGGGGTATCGAGACACTGCGAGGAGTCATCGTCCATCAGCCAGCCACGGCGGCTGATCGTCTTGCGTCGCGAGCGAAGACCGCGGTTGCTTTGTACTTGGCAGGCATGGATTCGCCGAGGGCTGATCGGGCACTTCCGCGGCTGAGCGAAGTTCCTTCTGTTCCGATGTGGTGGGGTGAATTGTGGCGAGATGTGTTGCCAGACCCGGAGTGGGAAGTCCGCCTCGGCACGTTGCCTGTGGAGCATCGCGAACTGTGCATCCTGCGTTGGGGCTTTGGGGGAGCGCGGCCATGGACGCTCCAGGAAGTGGCCGACATGAAAGGCTGCAAGACCTCGGCCCTCGCCCGGGCTTGGTCCGCCGCGCAGCGATCGCTCGTCAGGGCGAAGAAGACATCCTGAAGGGACTCGAACGCAGGCTCAACGTTTGGAGAACTGGAACCGCTTGCGGGCACCGGGCTGGCCGGGCTTCTTCCGCTCGACCTTCCGCGGATCACGGGTCAGGAAGCCGCTGTCACGCAGCGTGGGCTCCAGCGAACCGTCATACCGCATCAACGCCCGGCCGAGGCCGAGGATGATCGCGCCAGCTTGGCCGGAAAACCCGCCGCCGTGCACTTTGACCTGCACTTCGACACCGCCGGTGGTCTTGGTAGCCTCGAGGACCGCCCGGATGTTCTTGTGATCCCGCTCTTCATTGAAGAAGTCGGTCATGTCCCGGCCATTGACCTTGAACTCCCCCTTCCCCGGTCGAATACGCACACGGGCGACCGAAGCCTTCCGACGTCCGGTCCCCCAGAACCAACCACCTGCTGTGGGCGTGGCAGTTAGGGCGACTGCCGATTCGGTCGTGGGCGATTCGACCACAAGCGATTCGATCGCTTCGGTCGTGGCGACGGTCTCGGTGGGAGCGTCGGTGTTGGGGAGATCCTCGGTCATTGTGTCGTTTCTCGTTGGACTGGAGCGTCCGGTTCTATTGGGGTCAGCCGATCAGTGGCGTAGTGGCCTGGGCGGTGTGAGGGTGTTCGCTACCTGCGTAGACCTTGAGTTTCTTGAACATCTGGCGGCCGAGTCGTGTCTTGGGAAGCATGCGACGCACGGCTTGCTCAACGATCCGCTCGGGGTGCTTGGCCAGCACCGAACCGACCGAGCGAAGTTTCAGCCCGCCGGGGTAGCCAGAGTAGGACTTCACCATGCGCTGCTCGGCTTTGCGACCGGTCAGCACGATCTTGGAGGCGTTGGTCACGATGACGTGGTCGCCGCAGTCGACATGCGGTGTCCAGTCGGGCCGATGTTTGCCCATCAGCACACGGGCAATTTCCACCGCCATGCGGCCAAGCACTTGCCCGTCGGCATCAACATGACGCCAAGCCGTGTTGGCTTCGCCGGGCTTCAGGAAGGTCGTCTGACGGGGCATGATGCGGACTCTCCAAAGGATCTCAGGCCGCTCCGGCAGGGACTCAAGGCCGCAGCGATGCTGGAATACAACAAGACGACTGTGGCGAACCACAGCGAACCGAGGAGGATACCGCACCCACTGTGGGTGTCAAGGTTTCGCGGCCGTGGAAGGCCTCCTTCGCGGCCCCCGCAGCGGCTACCCTGCTCACCATGAGCCAGTGGGCAAGCAGATTGCGGGGCCCGCGAAGACCCCTGACGATCTTGTCGTGGCTGGTCATCGTGGCGACGACGGGGCTCCTGATGGTGCTGGCAGCCATGCCGCCGGATGCGGGGGTGCCGCCGAAGAGTGGGGGAGGCGATCAGATGTTGGAGATGGAAGCCCGACTCGTCCTTGCTCTGGAAGCATTGGTTCCGGGCAGCGGCATGGCGGCCCTCGCTGAGGTTGATCTTTCAAATGCGCCGGACCGCCGCCTGCGGCTCGCCGGTGTTGCGGCGGCCATCAACGGGCCGGAGGCTGGCCGGGCGATTGTGATAGAGGTGCAGCAGGGACTTGCCGGGAGTGACCTTGAGCCAACCGAGTTTCAGGGGCGGGTCATAGATGAATTGGACCGCGTATTCGCCGGAACGGCCAGTGAGGCTGTGATCGAGGAATTGCAGGAAGATCTCGGTTGGTTCGGGCACTTGGCAGTCGTGGCATCCGAAGATGGTGGCGATGGGCGGCAACAGCGGTTGGCGCCGCTGCTTGGCGATGCCCTGAGCACCTTGATCGTGCTGCTCGCTGTGGTGGCTGGCTTTGGCTTGGTGGGGTTGGTTGGTTTGGTGCTGCTCATTCTCGGCACGATCATGGCCTTCCAAGGAAGGCTTCGCTCCCGCCTTCATCCCCCTTCTTCGCACGACGGCATCTATGCCGAAACATTCGCGATCTGGCTCATTGCTTTCTCGATCATCTTGATCGCAGCGGCGATACTTACGGAGGAGTTACCGAAGCACCTGGCGTTGGTGGTATCGATCGTTGGATTCTTCGTGAGCCTTGGTGTCTTGGCCTGGCCGGTGATTCGCGGCGTGCCGTGGGAGTCTGTACGGCGGGACATCGGTTGGACACGTGGTCGAGGGTTTGGCATCGAACTGGGATGCGGTGTGGTGGGCTACGCCGCGGCGATTCCGATTGCGACTGTGGGCCTCTTGATCTCGATCTTACTCATCCTGCTCGCCGCGCCCGAAGGAGGCGCATCCTCTGCGGCGCATCCCATTGTTGGTGAATTGGCCGGTGGCGGCTGGGGTGTTCGAATACAGGTGCTGCTGATGGCGAGCGTGGCGGCGCCTGTGGTGGAGGAAACCATGTTCCGTGGAGTGCTGTATCGGCAGGTACGCAGCGCTGCAGGTCAACTGGCCACGTGGCTGTCGATTGCGGCGGCGGCTGGAGCCACGTCGCTGGTCTTCGCGCTCATTCATCCGCAGGGCCTGCTGGCCGTCCCGGCGCTTGCGGCGTTGGCAGTCGCGTTTTCGCTGGCGCGTGAATGGCGAGGGAGCCTCATCGCTCCGATGGCCATGCATGGGCTGTCCAATGGCATCGTGATGGCGACGCTGATGGTTATGATCGGGTAGGAGACCGGGGCCACTTCGGGGGACTCACGCCAATGAGTCGAGCAGTTCGTTGCTCAGGCTGATTGCTGACCGCTCAGTTCACCGAGATGGTGGGCTGCTCCGAGGAGGCCGCCCGGAAGGCGACCTGCCGGGCGAGTTCTCCAGCGAGGTGATCGATGGCCGCGGTGATGTCGTCGCTGATTTCGAGGTTGCCAAGTGGTGTGCCCGCGTCTGCGTTCTGCCGCATTGCAATGTGCAGCGGCAGCGGGCCGAGAAAGGGGATCGCCATGTCGGTCGCCATCTGCTCGGCGCCGCCGCGGCCGAAGAGGTCGTATTCGATGCCGTCATCGGCAACAAACCAACTCATGTTCTCGACCACACCCACGATTGGTACGCCGAGTTCTTCGAACATCCGCACCGCCCGCCGAGCATCATCCTGCGCAACTCGCTGCGGGGTGCAGACGATCACTGCGCCAGCAAGCGGCAGTGCCTGCGCCAGCGACAGGGGGACGTCACCGGTTCCGGGCGGAAGATCGACGATGAGATAATCAAGTTCGCCCCAGTCGGTCTGGAGCAGCAGTTGTGAGAATGCCTTGTGCGCCATCGGGCCGCGCCAGATCATCGGCTTCTCCGGATCGACGAGTTTGCCGATCGTCATGGTCTTGATGCCATGTACGTCAAACGGCACCAGAATGTTGCCCTTGGCTACCGGATCAAGATCGTCGAGTCCGAGCATGGTTCCGAGCGATGGTCCGTAGATATCGCCATCGAGCAGGCCGACTGCGGCACCCGCTCGCGAGAGGCCGAGCGCCAGCAGCGTCGAAATGGTGGACTTTCCGACGCCGCCCTTGCCAGCGCCCACCGCAACGACATGTCGTACCCCCGGAAGTACATCACGCGATTGAGCCGGTGGGGGAGAGGTGAATTCGATGGTGATGTTCGGCGAGGCATCCCCAATCGCTACTGCGATCGCCTTCTCGGCATCGGCTCGGATGTGTTCCTTCATCGGGCAGGCTGGCGTGGTCAACTCGATGATGACTCGAACGCCCTGCTCGTCCACCTCGATGGACTGCACCATGCCGAGCGTGACGAGATCTTGCTTCAGGTCTGGATCTTGAACGCTGCGGAGAGCCTCTCTGATGTCTGACTCTCGAATGTGCACCTGAGGCTCCATATGGGCGGTAGGGG
>JASMMN010000222.1 GCA_030748155.1 Phycisphaerales bacterium | reverse complement strand
GTCAGACGGTTCTGTTCCGCCTCACCGTCACAGCCCACCGATGTCAAAGTGGCGGCCGCAAGGGCCAGAAGCAGTGGCATGGTCAGTCGCATGGTTGGGTTTCCTTTCCGCAACGAGTTCACGTTCTGTCGTTCCTTCGGTTCACTGGGGGGATCCAAGTGGCATCCAAAGGCATTGAAACCGGTTTGAGGGTATCTGTCCAATGGTCCGAGTTGTCCACAGCATCGACCAGCCCTCCAACAGGCATCTCGACCGTTGGCATCAACACACGCCAAGCATCCACCAGAGCGGGACGGCCAAGGAAAATCAACACGGTCGCCACCGCCAGATGCGGGCCATAGGGCAGCTCCCGCCTCACGCCCCCGCGAAGCCGCTTGCCCAGACCGGCGAGCACCGTCCACGCAAGGCCAAGAAAGGGCGCGACGAAAAAGATGACAATTGGCAAAAACCAGCCGAAGACGGCCCCCACGGCGGCCAACAGGTGGACATCGCCCAGACCCATTGCCTCTCGACCGAATGCCAGCGTGCCGAGAATCCGTACCCCCCACACGATTCCACCGCCGACCAGATATCCCAATAGCGAGCCGCCAACCGCCTGAAGCCACCGGGGAGGGACGCCGTCGATGCCCTTGAGCACCAGCCATCCCGCAACGATTCCCGCTACCACAGGCGTCAGATACAGCAGTTCAATCCCCATCTCGCGACGAGCATGCGGATATTCGGCCAGCACATCGCCCTCGGCAACATACTGCTCGTAATCGAGGAAGCTCGGCCGAAAAACTCCGATGCCCTGGAGCACCACCGCGGTCCCGATCCCCAGCATGCCTCCGATGGCTGCACCGGTGCCGCCCCACCCGGTTGCAGGAATCGGCCAACCCAATCCCGCGGGACCGCTGTGCCGGGCAATCAAGGCCTGGACAAACCACAGCACCACGGCCAGACACGTGACGAATACGGGGATCGCCAGCGGGATCATGAAGGTCCGCGCATCGATCACGGTCATGGAGAAGAGACCGGCGAACAAGAAAGTCAACAGGACAAAGGCCGGCCAGCCCAGTGGGAACTGCTGAGTTGCCCACCATTGCCCACCGACCTCCCACCACCAAGTTTGGGATGGAGTGCTCATGAACAGACAGAAGTACAAAGCAACGAAGGTTAGCGCGACCGCCAATTCGACGATCGGATAGACCGGACTGATCGGGCCGCGGCAGTACCGGCACTTCCCTCTCAGAAGGATCCATCCCAGAATCGGCAGGTTCTCCCGAAAGAATCGCAGCCGCCCACCGCAGATCGGGCACCGGCTCGGTGGCTGAGAGAGTGACATGCCCAGCGGCAACCGCCAATTAACAACATTGATGAAACTGCCAACACACGCGCCCAACACAAACACGAAGGCGATCCATGGACCGTGCGTCAGAAGCGTCTGCGAGCCGTCGCCGAGTGCCAACACGGGTCAGGAGGCATCCGCAGACGAGTCGGTTTCCGTGGACTCAAGTTCCTGCTCGACCGCGTCCAAAACCGACCGGCACCGAGCAACAAGTGCCCGGCCGCGGCGATGGGCCACCATCGCCTCCTCAAGGCCGATCTTGCCTTCATCGATCTGCTCAATGATCGATTCAAGTTCGGCGATCGCTTCCTCGAAGCGGAGATCTGCGGGGTCGGCTGGTGTCTCGGGCATGGTTGGAGGATACGGGGTCAGATCCCCTCTGGGGGGATCATTCGCAAGAGTTCACTTTCGGTGTTGAGTCCGGGGCGGTCTCTGACTCCTTCACCGTCGAGCGAATCGTCCCGACCGCAAGCCGTGACCAAATCTCGGAGCCGACGCTCACTTCCCCGGCATTTCGAATCACCCCCCCATCGGCATCGGTCGTGACCGAATACCCGCGAGCGAGCACCGCCTCGGGTCCAACCGCCTCCAGCACGCCTTGCCGCTCTTCCAGCCCCGCCGCTGCGCGGACGAACGCTTTTCTCATGGTGGCGTCAAGTTGCTGGCGTTCCAGAAGCCGGACGCCGGTCAATACCCGACCGGTGAGCACCTCGCGAAATTGCGAGGCGACACGCTCGATCGCCTTTCGCCTGGCTGCGAGTACGGCGTGAGGACGCCGAGCGAGCAAGGCGGACTCGGCTCGGAGCAGCCGCTGCCGAGCCGCCTCGGCGCGGTGTCGCATCCCGATTGCTGCGCCGCGGTCGCTGCGGAGGAGTCCCTCCGATCGGATGCGGACCAACCTGGCCACCCGCATCGCGAGTGACTCGGCCAGCAGGTCGAGCCGCTGCGATTCGTCCACGCGGTCCGGAAGCAGCAGCATGGCGGCCTGCGTCGGTGTCGAAGCGCGGCGGTCCGCGACCAACTCGGCAATGCTCGTATCCGACTCGTGTCCGATAGCGGCGATGATCGGTATGCCGGCGGCGCGAATGGCCTCCGCGAGTTGCCGTTCGTTGAAAGTCTGCAGATCTTCGACCGATCCGCCGCCACGGGTCAGGATGATGGCCTCGATCTCGGTCTGCTCGACCGAGTCATCGATTGAAGCAATCGCCGCGGCAATCTGTTCAGCGGCACCAATTCCCTGCACCGGCACATCGACCAGCACCAATTCGCACGCCGGCCATCTTGCAGCACCGGTCGCCCGCACATCATGCAGGGCCGCCCCTGCCCCACTGGTCACCACCGCGATGCGGCGTGGGTACGCGGGGAGTGGACGTTTGGCTTCCTGGGCGAACCACCCCAACTTTCGTAGTTCCTCGCACAGCCTTCGAAACGCCGCCTGCTGATGCCCCTCCCCTGCCAATTTGATCTCCCGAACGCGAAGTTGCGTCCGTCCCTGCGGCGACCAGTGCACCACGCTGCCGGAGACCTCGACGGCATTGCCGATTTCAGGAACATGAGCAACCCGTCTGGCATCAGACGCCCAGCACACGCACTGCACGAGGGACTTCTCGTCTTTCAGATTGAAATACCAATGGCCGTTTCGCTGGTTGAACGAGCCGATTTCGCCCACCACACGCACGGGGTCCGGTACCCCACTGGCAATCGCGGCGGAAATCCGGCTGCCCAGTTCGCTCACGCTCAGCGGTGGCGTTGTGTCGGAAGGACCCGGTGACCAGTCCAGTGGCAGTTGGCTCATGCCCCATGTGTACCACGAATCGCATGGTCGCTGTGAATCGGGGATACTTGGTGGTGCCATGACTACGGACACGATGACGCTCACGACCTCGATCGCCGATCTCCCGGGAGCCGAACCCAACACGGTCGCAGCGATGGGCCGCCTTGGGCTGCGATGTGTCGCGGATCTGCTGCTGCACATGCCCACGCGGTATCGCCGCTCACGTCCGTGGCAGGCGATCGACCGGGTCGCAGCCGCCGCCGATGGCGATACGACCGATGAGATGGAGGTTCACGGCGAGATTGTCTCGATCGAGCGGGGATTCGGTCGGGCGGCCAAAATCGAAGTGGTGATCGAGGATGACTCGGGCGAAATTGATCTGGTGTTCTTCAATCAGCCATGGGTGCAACGGAAGTTGCACCCCGGCATGAAGATGCAAGCCACCGGGCGTCCACGGGTCTACAAGTCGCGTGTGCAAATCGCCAACCCACAGTGGCGACGCATCGAGGACGACGCCCCGCTGATCGCGCCCACGAGCGAGAACACCGAGGCGGAACTCATTCCCGTCTATCCAGCCTCCGAGGAATTGCCCTCGGATCGCATTGCTCTGGTTATCAGGGCCAACCTCGATCGGGCTACCGCCTTGCTCGATGACCACCTACCCGAAGACTACCGCCGCAGCCACGGCCTGCCCACTCTCGGCACGGCCTACTCCCACCTGCACCGGCCCCAACTGGAAGAACACATCGACTCGGCTCGCAGGCGTTTGATCCTCGACGAGTTGCTGATGCTGCAACTCGGTGTCATGATGAAACGCTTCCACCGTCGAACACATCTGCACGCCGTGCCGCTTCCGCTCACAACCGGAGTCGCGGAGCGGATTGCAGCGAGGATTCCGTTTTCGCCAACCGAAGCGCAGCAGCGCGTCATGGCCGAGATTGGCCTGGACCTGAGCGGGACCATCCCGATGAATCGCCTGCTGCAAGGCGACGTCGGCAGCGGCAAGACCGTCGTCGCACTCGCCGCCATGCTGCAGGCCGTCGCACATGGCAAGCAGGCTGCGATGATTGCGCCCACCGAACTGCTCGCTGAACAGCACGATCGGACACTGAGTCGGTTTCTCCAGAACGCGCCGCTGCGAATGGGCCTGTTGACCGGCTCGCTCGCCGCGGCGGCACGCCGCGAGTTGGTGGAGGCTATTTCCGAAGGTGACATCGACATCGTCATCGGCACTCATGCCGTATTGACCGAAGATGTCATCTTCCGCGACCTCGCCGTGGCGGTTACCGATGAACAACACCGATTCGGCGTGCGCCAGCGGGCCTCGCTGCGAGACAAGGCCGCTGATGTGACGCGAAGTCCCCATCAACTCGTGATGACCGCCACGCCCATTCCCCGCACGCTCTCGCTGACGATCTTCGGCGACCTTGATGTATCGACCATCGATGAGATGCCACCGGGCCGCATGCCGGTGCATACCGTCGCCATTGGTCGATCAGCTGTAACCGGTGTGTACGAGGACATCACCACACGCGTCCAGCAGGGCGAGCGGGCCTTCGTGGTCGTGCCGGTCATCGACGAATCTGAAGCCGGGCTCACGGATCTGCATACGCACCATTCCATGCTCGCGAGCGGACCGTTGAGCAGTTGCCGGCTCGAAGCCATGCACGGCCGGCTCAATCAGGGTGAACGGGATGACATCATGGAACGGTTCCGCCGCGGCGACATCGACGTACTCGTTGCCACCACCGTCATCGAAGTCGGCGTGGATATCCCCGAAGCCACCGTCATGGTCATCGAAGACGCCGACCGATTCGGGCTGGCACAATTGCATCAACTCCGCGGACGAGTCGGTCGTGGTCAGCGTGGTGGTCGATGCGTACTGATCGCCGAGCCCGCCACCGATGAGGGGCGACAACGCATCGCCGCCATGGTTGAAACGGACAACGGATTCCAGATCGCTGAACGTGATCTCGCCATCCGAGGACCCGGCGAACTCTTCGGCGCTCGACAGTCCGGCGTCCCCCCCTTCCGCATCGCCTCGTTGCCACGCGACATGGAACTGCTCGCACTTGCCCGCCGCGATGCCGAAGACTGGATCGAGCGGGACCCGCTGCTTACGCAGCCCGAGCACGCCCTGCTTCGCAAGCGGCTGCTGAAGGCGCATGGCAGATGGCTGGGCCTTGGAGACGTGGGATGAGCGACCAGCGGGTGCTTGCCAAGGAGTTCGAGACCATCGCGTCGCTGCTGGAGATCAGCGGAGCCAACGCGTTTCGCGTCAATGCCACGAAGAAGGTGGCGCGTGTGCTGCAGGACTTTGAAGGCGATCTTCACGCCATCGCCGCAACGCCGGGGGGGCTTGAGGCTCTCGACGGCATTGGCAAGAGCAGTGCCGAGAAGA
>JASMMN010000221.1 GCA_030748155.1 Phycisphaerales bacterium | reverse complement strand
CTCCGCCGCTCCGCGGCACCTCCCCCACATGGTGGGGGAGGAGAATCTCGCAAGTCCGCTCCCCCGCCTGCGGGGGAGCTCCCGGCGAAGCCGGGTGAGGGGGTGCCGCTCCCTCCTGGTCACCTGATCGCCTGTTCTCATTTTCTCGCGGCGAAGCCGCGCCCTTCTCTCGCGGCGAAGCCGCGGCCAAAGGCGGTTCGCAGGCCCCGCGATATACTCCGCGGTCGCCGCGGCTGTGGCGGAATTGGCAGACGCGCTAGATTCAGGTTCGAGTGGGAGTAAAATCCCGTGGAGGTTCGAGCCCTCTCAGCCGCATGAGTCATCGGGTCCGGGGCAGGGAGCGCCGTGATGCATGAAGATTCTGGCCGAATCTACCTCGACCACAATGCCACAACCCGGCAAACCCCCGAAGTTACTGCGGCCATGGTGGAGTGCATGGACCGTTTCTGGGCCAACCCATCAAGTATTCACCTTGCCGGGCAATTGACAAAACGACGTATGGAGGAGGCTCGTGGGCAACTCGCCTCCCTGATCGGGGCCGAGCCGGATGAGATCGTCTTTACTTCCGGCGGGAGCGAATCGGTCAACGCGGCGATTCGCTCGGCTCTCAGATCCGCTTCCGAGAAGCGAGTCGTGGTGACGAGTGAGGTGGAGCATTCGGCCGTGCGGGAGTTGCTCGAGGTACTCGCAGCCGATGGTGTAGAGACGATTCATCCCGGGAAGCGCCGAACCGGCCAGGTCGATCCCGAAGCTGTTCGAGAAATACTCTCACAGCGAAGCGAGCAAGTCGCCCTCGTCACGATCATGTGGGCGAATAATGAAACCGGCGTCATCGAGCCCATCGAAGAGATCGCAGAGATCTGCGATCAGTTCGGTGTGCCGTTTCATTCGGACGCAACACAGTGGATCGGCAAGATGCCGACCGATGTGGGGGGATTGCCCGTGACCATGCTCAGTTGCGCTGGACACAAGTTCCACGGTCCCAAGGGGACAGGTGTGCTGTGGGCCAGACGCGGCACGCTTGTGAAGCCATGTGTAATCGGCGGTGGCCAAGAGCAGGGGCGGCGCGGCGGGACAGAGCATGTACCTGGAATCGTCGGTCTCGGAGTCGCGGCAGCGCAGGCTGAGACTTGGCTCACGGACAACGGTCATGAACGAATGCTTCCGTTGCGGGACCGCTTCGAAGCGGGCATTGGCGAAGCCATTTCAGGAACCTGTGTCAACGGCGCCACCGGACCTCGCATATGGTCAACCTCCAGCATCGGCTTCGCAGATCTGGAGCCGGAGTTGCTGCTGCTGGTGATGTCCGAGCGAGGGCTTGACGCCTCGGCGGGATCGGCGTGCTCCTCGGGTGCTCTCAAGAATTCCGTGGTTCTTGAAGCAATGGGTCGGCAGCCTTGCCAGATTCCAGAAGAGCCATATGGTTCGGTGCGGTTCAGTTGGTGCCGTGAGACAACCAAGGAAGAACTTGAGCGGGCTGCCAAAATCATTGCCGATGCCGTCAAGGCTGTCCGAAACATCAAGCCACCGACTGGCCCGATTCTTACCGAAATGGAGTCGGGGAGCGTCCCGGATTACTCGCCGAAGGGTTGATGTGGGTCATTGGTTTCAAGGCGGTGCCCGTGTCATGGCGTTCTGCACGGACCCATGATTAGGAGGCGGTCAGTACCATGCGGATCCCGCCCTGTTAGCTCAGTTGGCAGAGCAGCTGACTCTTAATCAGCCGGTCGTAGGTTCGAATCCTACACAGGGCATTTTCCGGGATTGGAGAATCCTGCCTTCATGCAGACCGGAACCGTCACGCAGATGTTTGAGTTGAGAGGCTTCGGCTTCATCACACCAGACAACAGTGACCGCGACGTCTTCCTCGGCAGCGAAATCATTCAGTCCTCCACCATTGATCTGCATGAAGGGCAGCGGGTCGAGTTTGATGCGGCGGAATCCGAGCCGGGCCTGATCGTGACATCTGTGAAGGTCCTCGCCCCATTGTGAGTCACCCACCCGTCACGGTGTTGCCCGAAGCATTCCTCGCCCGTACACATCGTATTCTGGGCCAGGCTGATGTGGCCGCTTGGGAGGCATCTCTGGCGTGTCCGTCGTTGACCGTTCGGTGGACGGGCAAGCCGGATCGAGTACGACTTGGTCCCGAGTACCTTGAATCCGAGGGGTTCACGCCACAATCCGTCCCTTGGTTCGATGAAGCGTGGAAGCTTGGTGCCATCAGCCGCCGGGTCGTGACGGCCCTTGATTGGGTCCGTGAACAAACACTGATGCTGCAATCGCTCTCAAGCATCGCAGCAGTCATGGCCATGGGTGTGGAGCCGGGGCACGATGTACTCGACCTCTGCGCGGCCCCGGGCGCGAAGACATCACTCATCCACCGCCTGCAGCAGGGGCGAGGCATTCTGGTGGCGAACGAACTCAGCCGGACCCGCACTCGCCGCATGGATTCCTTGCTTCGGCGGCTTCGCATCAATGATGTGGACATTCGCACAGGCCCCGGCGAGGCGCTCGGTGGGACGTATGAACGCTGCTTCGACCGAGTACTGGCCGATGTCCCGTGCAGTGGAGAAGGGCGGTTTCACCTCTCGGACTCTGCGAGTTGGTCCCGATGGAGCGAGGCGGCGATTCGAGGCCTTGCCAAGCGTCAGGTGGCGCTGCTGGAATCTGCCTGCCGCACGCTTCGCCCTGACGGCAGAGTGTTGTACGCCACGTGCACGATGGCGCCGGAGGAGAACGAGCAGGTCATCGATCGGGTACTTCGCCGCGGCCGTACTCCGATAGAGTTGGTTCCGGCCGATCTACCACTTGACGGAGTTCGCCCAGGCCTGTCAGGATGGGAGGGCAATGAGTTTCTTCCCGAAATCAAGCATGCTGTTCGAGTTGTGCCCGGGACCGGGATGACCCCGTTCTTCATGGCATCTCTGAGGAGGGTGGAGTGAGATGATGCGTCGTCAGTTCCTCTTGGCGGCGGTGTTGTGCAGCGGTTGCCAATCCGCGCAGCCAGTCCCCGAGAATCGCAGTGCCCTCGCAGACTCATGGCGGCAGGCACTTGAGAAGATGCCTGAGCCAGCGCGATCCGATCTGGCGTGCATCATCGCCTCGACGCCGCGCGTCGCGCTCGATCAAATCGGACCTGATGCCGCGGCGCGTCACGCCGTTGTCATGCGTGAGGCGTGGCAGTCGGCTCCGTGGACTGATGACGTCAGCGAGGATTTGTGGCGGGCGGCCATTCTGCCACCAACGCACGTTTCCGAACCGGGGGAGCGATGGTGTGATGTGCTGATATCGCGGCTGTCCTCGGTTGAATCGAAGCCCGATGTGCAGTCGACGGTTCGCAGGCTCAATGCCGCAATCGGCGAGACGCTTGGTGTTCACTACCATCCGACCAAACGCCGGGCTCCCGATCAAGGGCCACTTGAGACGATGGAGTCGGGGTGGTCATCTTGTACAGGTCTCTCGATTCTGCTTGCGGGGGCCTGTCGAACGCGAGGCATTCCGGCAAGGTTGGCTGGTACTCCACTGTGGATCGATCAGAGCGGCAATCACACGTGGGTTGAGGTCTGGGCGGACGGTGGGTGGCATCACGTTGAAGCCGCGGATCCGAATTCATGGGACTCCGCCTGGTTTGATGCCAAGGCGGGGCAGGCAGACGGGCCGGATCCCATGCACCGAATCTACGCGGTCATGCCGGGTGGTCCGCACGTGTTCCCGATGGCGTGGGATCTCGACCGTACCGATATCCGTGCGGTGGATGTCACCGAACGGTATCGATGAGAAGGGGTCAGTTCTGGATGTCTGGCCCTCTCCGGCGTCTTCCAGTGAGTCCAGCCATACCCAACAACACCAGCGCTCCCGGTGCCGGAACCGGGTTCATGCCAAGCGGCATATTCGCTGGCGATGCAGCCACTCCCATGCCCGCCGTTGGCGGAATGATCGGAGCCCAACTCTTGGGCCGACGCTCAGGCGGCGCGTTGAAACTGAGTTGCGCGACCAGATTGATGAGCGTTGGCTTGTCCACCTGTTTGGGTGCCTTGTTGTCAACGAAACTGTCGATCGGAGTGTTGGGGGTTTGAGCGCCCATGGGACCGTCTTGATTTGTATGGAAGATCGGAGATGAGCCATTGTCCCAAATCGGTCGACGTTCCTTGTCCTCGGCAAGCGTCACAGTTGTGAGTATCATCGTGGCGAGGATCGAAATGATTGAATTGAAGTGCCTCTTCTGATTCATGTCGAGCTCCTCTCAGGATGTTGCCACGATGGCTTCGGTGACCATGTTGGCCGACTCAAGCATGTTCCAGCCTGTATCGCGGAATTGTGGAAAGCGTCCCATGGTTCCTGTGATCATCCGAATGTCATCCGTGTCGATGGTGAGCGGGGTGTTCTGTCCGGTCCAGCCAATGAAACGACGATGCCCGTCGAACTGGATTGAGAACACGCGTTCTCGCATCGCCCAGTTGTCCAAGCGATCGGCAATCTCATCGGCCTTGTTGGTAAAGAGGGCCAGCAATCGATGAAGTTCACGTTCATCACTGATGTGCCGCAAGGCGATGTTGCAGCCGAAGATGCACCACCAGCCATAACTCTCAAGCAAATCCCCCGTTGGTTGGGCGTTGAGGTCGATGATCTCTGACATCGAATCGACGACGGCCGCGGTGGCCTGGCGAGGGTTGAGCCGCCCGAGCATGACCTCAGATTCAAGGATCGCGCCTTGGCACGTCCGCACGATGCCGGCCGTCCGCGTTTGTTCCTCGGACTCCCCCTGAGAGAAGGCATCGACTGCGGCGTGGAACATGCTGTGCGCCTTGGCTGCATGCACGGTGGCGCGGTCCGGATCAACATCCATCAGCCTCCGATGAGTGCTACCGAGCACGTAGCGAGCAAAGGCGTTGGTTCGGCGGTCCCGCACACTCGTGGCGGGAGACCGCTCAAAATGATTGATGAGGTCCAATGCGACGGTGCGGGCTTCGGTCAGATGCCACAGGCTGTAGCAGGCGTTGGCGAGGTTGCTTTGAAGCATCCGTCGAACATCGGCCGGAACCGGGGATTCCGACAGACCCTCCCGAGCAACATCGAGACTCCGCGTGAATCGGCCCAAACCATCCCAACCACCGAGTTCGCGATTACACGCAAGCGCCCGCTCAAGGGAATTCGTTGCTGCGGCCCGAGCCTTTCCGGCCAGCCGGATCATGTCGCGGTAGTTGCCGCGTGCATGGGCCTTCTTGGCGCGAGCATCGAGTTGTTTGAAGGTGTCGTGTCGGTTATTCACCGAGTGGGCCGTGTCTTCTGCTGGTCCCCAGAGGCACCCAGTCACATCGCCCACGCTCCAGTCAAGCACCTCGGCGAGTTCGATGATGAGATCGAGTTTTGGATTTCCGCTTGCTGGAACCAGTTTGGAGGCATCCCGTCCAAGTTTGTGAGCGAGTTCTCGTCGCGACCAGTTTCGATAGACCTGGGCCAGCTCAATGAGCCGCTCCAATCGTTTTTTCCTGTTCGACATGTCGATCATGTCTGTTTCTCCCCACGCGGACCTTGCGGATTGCTCCGGCCCACGCACGTCCCATGACAGGGTTTCAGTTCAGCCCCTGGTTCGTCCATGCTCCAGAAAGCAACGCATGATTCATGCACCGAACATAAGGAGAAATGCCACGCTTTCACCACAGTCATGCCAAAACGCTGCACGAATCTCAGGATTCTTCCCACGAGCGTGTTGCGGTTCGCCAAACTGGTTCTTGAGAGATCGAAGTCAAGAACTCAGAACGACATACGTCAGAGAGCGGCTTCGTATCTGGACGTATGACACCCAATTTCGACGACCAGAAGGTTGGTTTGTGCGGACTGGGAGCCGCGACTTCGTCGCCGCAGAGCAGGCCGATGGGCGAGGAGGCGAGCAGCCGGGCGGGGGAGAGGACATCCCTTGACTCCCCCAGTACCCTCCCCGCCATGTGCAGATGGATCGCCTATGCCGGACCCGATCTTCGACTCGATGAGTTGCTCATCAAGCCGGAACGGTCGTTGTTGCTCCAGTCCCGTCATGCGAGGGAGTCAACATTCGCAATCAACGCCGATGGATTCGGAGTGGGGTGGTACACCGATGCCGGTGACACGCCCGGCACCTACCACGAAACCCGACCGGCTTGGAACGACGAGAATCTCGCAAGCATTGCGGCGCACCTGGTCTCACCGATGTTCATGGCGCATATTCGCGCGGCCACCAGTGCTGTTTCTCGAATGAACTGCCACCCATTTCGGGCGGGGCGGTGGCTGTTCCAGCACAACGGCGCCATCGGCGGGTTCGATCGGTTGCGATACGACCTGGATGCGTCAATCGACCCGGCTGTGTACGCCACCTTGAAGGGCTGCACCGACAGCGAGACGATGTTCGGCATCTGCCAGAGTGAAGGTCTGGATGAAGACCCCCCCGGCGCAATTGCGAGAATGATCAGCCGCGTCGAGGCCGCCCGGGCTGAACACCATGTCACCGAACCATTCAACATGACCGTTGCCGCATCCGACGGCCACACCCTCTACGCCGCACGATACGGCTCCAGCGGCGACGGTCCTTCCCTGTATCACTCCGCCTCAAGTGGTGGACTCGCTGGTCTGGGTGGTCGCCTTGCCGATCTTGAGTCAGCGGCCACGATCATTGTCTCCGAGCCGCTTGACGACGTGCAACAGGAGTGGGTGGAGGTTTCTCCCCGGACGATTCTCACCGCGCGTGGTCCACATACTCAGGCCGCTCCACTCGCCTTGCCAGGCATGATGGCCTGACCCATATCCGAAGACGATATTCGCGGCATTCTGGACAGGTACAGACCACTCGCCCATCCGCACGAGATCGGTGGGGATGCTGCCGAACTGGGAGGATGGTCG
>JASMMN010000220.1 GCA_030748155.1 Phycisphaerales bacterium | reverse complement strand
GAACCATGAGACGTGGCCGTGGCTTCGGCCAGCAATGGTTGTAAGCGTGACCGACCCTGACTTGGCAGAGTCCGGGGCGATCAGGCCCGGAACCTTGGACATCTTCAATGCGTTGGGCTTTGATGGGGAGGCTGAGACGATCGGTGAGCACACGCTGCCCGCAGGTCATGCTTGGCAACGCATGCTCTCATATCCGGTACACGATCCAACGACTCAGTTTCCGAAGATCGGCATCCCCTTTAGCGCTCGGCACATTGTCACCGAGGATCCAGAGACCGGCCTGCGGATGACACCGCCGCTCATTTCGGTGCCACGCGTCTTGATTACGCCAGAGGAACGCACGTGGCCCCAGGCCGATGCCATGGGTCGGATGCCGAAGTACTTCTGGGACTGCGCATTTCGTCGCGTTGGTTCCGATGTCCAGGTTGCTATCTTCGTGTATCGGGCGAAGCGAGAGTCTCTGTCCCAGCCTCACTGGGAGTCGGGGCCTGTTACGCGAGTCGATGCGCCAGGGGCGCACTTTATTCCCGTGCCGTGGGTTGTAGATCTCACAACTGGTGCTGATGGGGCGTTTGGACCCTGGATGGTTGATGCCGAGAGCGGCGCCGAGCATTTTCCTGGCACGAATGTCGATACGTTTTTGCAGGCGGACCTAGGTGGCTCGGAGTACGGCCCGAATCATCCAGACTTCGGATGGATGTGGCCCGGGCAGTGGCTGGTCGATCAGGGGGGCGACGTGCATCGAGTTGCCAGTGGACGCATGATGTCGGACGAGCCTGATCCGGGCGGATTCCCATTTGACGACGAGACCCCATTCTCGCTCACGGCGCCGATTCCGTCACCATTGGCAGCCTTTCAATTGGATCGGGCCATGTTGGACGATGATGATTACAGCGATGACCCGCAGATCTTCACCGCAAGTGGGATCCTGCCTGCACAGTCCATGCACAAGATGACCCGAGTCGATCACTTCCCTGCGGGGCTCATTCTCGGCCTAGACGAGTTTGATCCAATTCACGATGAAGCTGAGATGCAGCCGGTGGTCGACCGAATCTGGTATGTCCCACCTTCTGTCGACACCGGAAAGGGTGCCTATCGACTCATTCCCATCTATGTCACGGTGGCGAGTCTGTGATGTGTGATCGAGCCAAACAACGAGTGGGCTTCACGCTGATCGAGATTCTTGTCGCCGTTGCGGTGCTGGTCGTGGTGGTGCTCGTGTGCGGGCAAGTGTTTCAAGCGGCATCCGCAGTGACCCGCACCAGCAACGCGTCTGGCGTTGTGCTCCAGGAGGCATGGGGCATCGAGCAGCAGATTCGAGCGGATCTTGCGAGGATCAGTCCGGACGGGGCGTTGGTGATCCATTCCGTGGAAGTGCCAAACGATTACAACCAACGCAAGTGGGATCAAACCGGAATTCGCCCTCCGTTGATCAATCCCGGACTTCCCAAAGAGGCCGTCGTTCGGTGTGATCAGTTGCTGTTCTTCATGGATGGATTCCAGCCGACGAAACCCTACGGGTCTACGGATGTGATGGAAGGCGGCGAGCCTCGCATCATCGGTGGTGGTGCCGCCGTGACATATGGCCACGGCCTGCAGTTCTCGGAGTTGTCGGGATACTCGATCGACACGCCGTCAGACGACGAAGTTGAGCAGTCCCTATACGGCGATTTGCCAATGCAATTTCGAGGGCATGACATCGATCTTGACGACCATCGGGACAGCTACAACCTCGCCCGCGTTGCGCCTTTCCACCGTTCCAATGTGCTTGGCCAGTGGGGGGGGCAGATGGATGCGGTGTATTCCAAGTACGGCTTCCATGGAGGCGGCCTTAGTGATCTCTACAACCAGACTGAGCCGGCCGGTGGTGCCAGCGATATCCGAGGTGACCAGCCCGAAGCTCGCCGTTGGATTCTGACGCGACAAGCGATGGCCATGGCCGATGATGATTCATATCCGCCCAATGCTTCAAACAAGCAAATCTATTTGACAAACGCCTTTTCGATCGAGTCGCTCTTTCCCGCGGATCCACGGCGGGTGGATGGCAGTCAGGCTGGATTCACCAGAGAGTCGCCGGTACACGACATGGGACGCGTCGACGTGATGGCCATGAATCTCGGAGATGTTCGAAAGTCGCTTTTGCATACTCGTGACGAATCCTATCCAGACAACATGGAACGCCGTAGTTGGTTTGCCGATGATGCGATTGATGGAACTCATGGTGTGTTGGAGGACAACACGGCTCTTCCGGGCGGATCCGGCGACCCCGAGCGGGGAACGCAGCGGTATCTGCTCAAGACGCTGCTCGGCTGGCCGCGTGTGGAACGCACGCCGCCTGGGCCAGCTCGATATGACCAGGCGCTCACCAACAGCATCCTTGGCTCGGCATGCAGCAGTTTCATCGTCGAGTGGACGTGGGATGACAACGTTGGTGAGACGACGACTTGGCAAGTCATGGACCCGACGAATCCCTCTTCTCGCCGCAATCGAGTTACGTGGCAGGGCTACCGATACGATCCTGGCGCTGCCGATCCTTCCGACTTGCCGTCTGCGGGAACCGTGATCGAGTTCGATGCTTTGGGCAATAGCAGGACGCGGCTCAGGCAAAAGGGTGACCTCTTCTGGTTTGGACTGCCTGATAAGCGGGACAACACCGAAGCAGACGATCAGTGGGACCGCGGGGTGGTGTCCTTTGCTCAGTTCGCGACCGCCTACCCTGCCCGAACTACGACATGGGATACTCCAAGTGGTGTTCTTCCTGAAGCCATGAAGTGGCCAATTGCGGCGCCCTCGCTCGTACACCCGGACGCGATTGAC
The DNA here is from genome assembly GCA_030748155.1 of Phycisphaerales bacterium. Classification (GTDB taxonomy): domain Bacteria; phylum Planctomycetota; class Phycisphaerae; order Phycisphaerales; family SM1A02; genus UBA12567. The sequence goes on along the minus strand of JASMMN010000220.1, from coordinate 875 downwards.
AAGGAGGCATCGGGCTTCCCAGGCGAGCCGCGGGAGTACTGGGCGCTCTTTGGTCCGAACCGTCGGTGGCCGCTCATGCGGACCTTGGATGCCAGTTCTGGCCCCGCGGACCCTGACGAGCAGGAATCCACCGCTGACGGCCTGCTCGACCCGGATCCCTCCTATACCCCGTGGCCATCTGCGCTGCGGTTTTCCATGGTGCTGCACGACCCAGAAACGAACCTTGAGCACGGTAAACTCGTTCAGTTCATCGTCGAACTTCCCAAGGAGCGATTGCAGTGAAACCAGTCGCGGGTCATCATCGCCGCGGAAACGCACTCATCTTGGTGGCGGGCATCTTGGTGCTGCTTGTCATCATGGCCACCGTGTTTCTCTCGCGGACAGGCACGCTGCGGGAACTTGGAACCGCTGAGCGCCAAGCGGCGTTTCACCGCGATCGCCGCGAGTCTGCCGCCAATGAGATCGCCCAAGAGCTGGCCGACAGCCTGTTCGTCCGCCCGATTGACTTTACAGGCGTTGAGTACAACCTCCGCCTTCCGCCTGATGAACAGCGGCGGCTGGTGAGTGACCCGAAAGCACCCCGCTATGGCGTTGATCCTGGGTTTGCGTGGAACCGCGCCCCGTGGGAAGTTGTGCCCTGGACCAACCCCCCCGATTGGCTCACGTGGCCGCTTCGGCCAGGGAAGTTGCGGGCAATGGGGGTTGAAGTTCAGGGGGATCCATCTCAAATCAACTGGCCCGATTGGCAGTGGTGGGAGAGCCGGGACACCAGCGGTCAGGGGGGCGTGGACCTCTTCAATTGGCCAGGTGCTTGGCAAGCGTGGCCCCCGCAAGACGTGATGCCAAACCATCCGGATTCGCACTTGCGCGATGTC
>JASMMN010000219.1 GCA_030748155.1 Phycisphaerales bacterium | reverse complement strand
AGCGGACTTCCCAGATTCCCCTCCCCCACAACGTGGGGGAGGTGCCGCGAAGCGGCGGATGGGGTCCCCTCCATCTTGCTCACCTTCGCTCGCAGCGCAGGCGCGACTCACTCGATCCCGAGTTCGTCCAGCACCTCGCTCGTGATATCGATGTCTGTGGGATAACGCAACACGCTCCGCAGCCTGATCTGCAACATCGCCGCTTGAAAGGCACCGGGGCCGGGTTGGATTTCGAAGGGATCGTCCGTTGGTATGAAGCGGTGCACCATGTCGATCTCAAGACGGTCGGCAACGACATTGATGGCATCGATGAGTTCCCGGTAGGCGCGTTCCACCTGTTCGGCACCGAGGGTGGCCTTGGCAGCGTTGGCTTGCTGAATGAGTCGGTCTCGTTGCTGAAGCAGGCCTTGCCCCTCCTTGCTGATCTCATCGAATTCGGGATCTTCCGGCGTCAGTCCTTCCATCCGCTCCTGCACCGACTGGAACGCCTCCATGAGCAATTGCTGTGCCGTCTCAAGTTCCTCTTGGAGTGCCTGATTCTCCTCAATATAAGACTCGCCCTGCAGCAGTTCCGAGAGCGCCTTTCCGATGTGCACATACCCGACGCTGTACAGACGCTTCTGCGCCGTGTCACCCCACGCAAGACGCTTGTCGTCAACCTTGAGTATCACCGATTCGGCTTCCTCGTTTTCAAGCGTCAGCGAGGACGCCGGGCCGAGAGACGGTGCTTGTGCCTCGTCGTCGGCATCTACCTGCAACGTGAAGCGATCGACGAGCAGCACCGTCATCACGGAGAGGGCAATGAGCATCGAGATCCGAGGCATGGTGAGTTGGTTCATGAAAAGAACTCCAATTGGTTTACTCTGACGTGTCGAGGATGGAGAGAAATGCTTCTTGGGGGATCTGCACGGAGCCAACCGACTTCATGCGTTTCTTGCCCTTCTTCTGCTTCTCCAGAAGTTTCCGCTTTCTCGTCACGTCGCCACCATAGCACTTGGCAGTGACGTTCTTTCGGAGGGCCTTGACGGTTTCGCGTGCGATGATCTTGCCACCGATGGCGGCCTGCAACGCGATTTCGAACTGGTGACGATCAATCTGCTTGCGAAGTTTCAACAGCATGCCTCGCGTGCGTTTTTCGGCATTGTCTCGGTGGCAGATCATGCTGAGCGCCTCAACGGGCATCCCATTGACGAGAATGCTCACCTTTGCAAGACGATCGGCGCGGTACTCGATGACTTCGTAGTCCATCGTTCCGTAGCCGCGGGTGATCGATTTCAGTTTGTCGTAGAAATCGTAGATGATCTCGGCGAGAGGAATTTCGAAAATCAACATCTGCCGACCCTCGGAAATGAACTGTTGTGTCTGGAAGATGCCGCGACGGCCGTCACAGAGGCTCATCAGGTCGCCGATGTTCTCGTCCGGACAGATGATCTCGATCTTGACGATGGGTTCGCGAATCTCGGCAATCTGCGAAGGGTCTGGAAGATCCGCGGGATTATGAATCTCAATGAACTCGTCGGTGGTCGTCTTGATCTGATATGTGACCGTCGGTGCCGTTTGCACGACCTCAACACCACCCTCTCGTTCGAGCCGCTCCTGCACGATCTCCATGTGCAACAGGCCGAGAAAGCCGCAACGGAAGCCGAAGCCGAGCGCCTCGGAATGCTGCGCCTCGAATGTGAACGACGCATCGTTGAGCCGCAGTTTCTCAATCGCTTCGCGGAGCGCCTCGAAATCGCTCTTCTTACCCGCCTCGCTGGTTGTGGAAGGGTAGAAATCGCAGTACACCATCTGCTGGGGCTCTTCATAGCCAGCCAACGGTTCCGGGGCGAGGTTCTTCTCATGCGTAATCGTGTCGCCGACGCGCACATCTTCGAGCGTCTTGATCGCTGCGACCATCCAACCCACTTCGGAAGTACCGATCGACTTGACCTTCTCAGGCTGTGGGGTGTTGTGGCCAAGTTCGGTAATGGTCCAACTCGTACCGGTACCCATCATGCGAATTTTGTCGCCCACCTTCAATTCACCGTCGAAGATCCGGATATACACGATGACCCCGCGGTACTCGTCGTAATGACTGTCGAAGATAAGGGCGCGGGTCTGTTCCATCTCTGCCGGGCGAGGGTCGGGCAAGTCGCGGCAGATGCGATCGAGCAGTTCGTCGATGCCCTGCCCTGTCTTGGCGGATACCGAGATGCAGTCTTCGGCAGACAGCCCGAGCACCGATTCGATCTCCATGGCGACCCGGTCCGGATCGGCCGCGGGCAAGTCGATTTTGTTGATGACGGGAATGATCTCGAGATCACTGGCAATGGCGAGGTAGGCATTGGCGACGGTCTGTGCTTCGACGCCTTGCGTACTGTCGACGACCAGCACCGCGCCTTCACACGCAGTCAGCGCCCGGGACACTTCGTAGGTGAAATCCACGTGTCCGGGAGTGTCGATGAAGTTGAGTTGGTAGTCCTCGCCCTTGTATTCGTGGTGCACCGTGACTGCTGATGCCTTGATCGTGATACCCCGCTCTCGTTCCAGGTCCATCGAGTCCAGCAGTTGCTCTTTGGCTTCGCGGTCACTGACAGCCTTGGTGGCCTGAAGCAGTCGATCGGCCAGTGTGCTCTTGCCGTGGTCGATGTGGGCGATGATGGAGAAGTTGCGGATGGGCATGGAGAGGGGGTGGGCTTCGCTCGTCGGGGGGGATTCCGGGGGTTGGAATTCCGGGGGTTGGAGTTCTAGGGGTTGGAATTCCGGGGGTTGGAGTTCCAGGGGTTGGAATTCCGGGGGTTGGGAGTCAGGGGTGAAAACGGTCAAGTATAGGTGGCAGGAAGCGCGTGGGTACCGCCCCGGGAATACACGCCAAGAAGGTGTTGGTGGTTCCTGCCCCCGGGGAGGCAGCAGATGCTTCAGCGTGACGGAATCTTCTGCAACAGCAGGGGAGAAACAGGCTCAGTTCCAAGTGGCATCCAGAACACGCATCCAATTGCCGTAAGCAAGTCTGGTGAGGTCATGCTCACTCCACCCTCGATCTCGAAGGAGATCGATGAGCTTTGGGAGACCTGACGCATCGCCCAGATCATCGCACATGGCTGCACCATCGAAGTCGCTTCCGAGCGCCACGTGGTCGATGCCACAGACGGTGACGATGTGTTCGATGTGTTCGGCCATACGACTCATCGGCATGTCCGTATCAAAGCGACCATCACCTCGCAGATCACCCGTGAAGAAGTTGCATCCGATCAAGCCATTGCTCTCTGCAATGATTCGGAGTTGTTCGTCGTCGAGGTTGCGGGCGCTCTGACAGAGCGCGTGGCATCCACAGTGGGTGGCCACGAGAGGCTTGGAACTGATATCGGCGACATCCATGAAGCCCGCGCGGTTCAGGTGGGAGAGGTCGATCATGATGCCGAGCTTGTTGCACGCGACAATGAGATTCTTTCCGGCCGCGGTGAGTCCCGGACCGACATCACTGCTGCTTGGCCACCCGAACCGAATACCGGTTCCGAATACATTGGGCCGTGACCATACGGGACCGAGGCTGCGAAGCCCCCGCTCATACAACCCGGGAAGTTCCCGCAGGTCCGGCGAGATCATCTCGCAGCCTTCGATATGCTGGATGATGCCGAGGCGTTCGCCGTTGATGGAAGCCCGCACATCATCTACCGTGGTGCACAGGCCAAGTGATTCGGGCGCGGCGGAGAGCAGTTCATCGAGGCAGTCGAGCAAACGGGCCGTTTCGCTCGCGGCCCATTCATGATCGATGGATGGTGGCGTGAAGGTCCAGGCCCCGCCTTCGCTACGCGCAGGCTCATCGGCGGGGTTCTTGATCTTCGAGGGGATGTAGATGGCGAAGAAGCCCGCTGCGAAACCACCGGCGCGGGCCTTGGGCAAGTCGAGATGACCGTCGTCGCCATTCAGAAACGCCGATACACCACCACCGTCTTCACTGAAGATCCGGGTCAGTGTGTCGTTGTGGCCGTCGATGATCGGGAGCATGCCGGAGCATACCTCGGTCATTCCCCCGAGCACGATCCCCATGAATCAACAAGCAGAAGCACATCGGCTCCATCGACCACGAGATCTCGCGTGATGTCCTCACACGAGCCGTCGTACCAATGCCCGAGAAGGTGAAGCAGATCCATCACATCGACTCGATCGTCACCTGTGATATCCGCAGCGCATGCAATCTGCGGCAATGCATCACTGACACCATCCGCATCGATCGAAAAACTGTCGATCTGCGACTGAAACACCTGCCCTTGATCGTCGTGCCCCTGCAGCAACACGGAACCTTCAAGTGAGGCCTCCTCACCAACAAGCGTCAACTGCGCAATCAGTACGCCGTTTCCGGCGGTCCCGCAAGCGTCTGTGAATGCGACAAGCTCACCCTGCATATCAGTCGGAAGCACGAAGACAGAACCATTGCTTGTTTCAAGCAAATTCCCCGATGCCTCAAATGCTGTCCAGTCGATGCCGAGATCCAACAACTCGTTGTTGTCGAAGGGTGTGCCATCCGAGTCGAGCGAGCCGATGGTCAAGTAACTGTCCCATTCGAGTTCGGGAGCCAGTGAAAAGAATCCAGCGTTGATCGACGTACTGGTGGGGCCTCCCCACTCATTCTGATAGAAGGTGCCGCCAACCACTTCGAATCGCATGGAGGTCGTGCTGTTGCCCGCCACGGCATCGACCCGCCAGTCTTCGGGCATGACGGCCCAGATGCGGTAGGTGCGGTTGGCCCCAATACCGGACACCAAGTCGGTCCCAACGAGTTCCGCGGCAATGCCCACATCGCTCGTTATATAGAACCAACTCGCGGCAACTGGTATCGGGCTCACGCAGATCATGGCGGCGGTCAGTACGAATGAAACACGCATGTCGAAGGCTCCTCCCAGTCAATCCAGAACGGGGATCGATTCTCTCATCGGATCATCCTCAAAGACGATTCAACCCGAAATAGGCAATGAGACAACCGTTTCGTACTCAGATTCGGGTCGCGCGAGCAAATCGTAGCCCTCGCTTCCGATAATCCGGCAGCGGACCAGTTCCCCGACCGCCGGTGGCGTCTCTGTGTGAACAAGGGTTCGGGCATCGACTTCGGGGGCCTGGTGATAACAGCGGCCGGACCAGTAGGAAGCCTCGTCTGGTGGACTGTCGATCAGCACATCGAACACACTCTCCTGCTCCGCCACATAGGCCGCGTTCTCGAAGGCGATCTCTTGCTGAAGAAGCATGAGCTCATCTTCTCGAGCCGCCTTCACTTCCTCCGGAACATGCAGCATCGGATCCAAATCAAGCGTCCCGGCGACGGTTCCCTCTTCAGCGCTGTATCGAAACACGCCCATCGCATCGAACTGCATTCGATCGACAAATTCCAACAGCAGTTGATGGTCTTCGTCGGTTTCACCCGGAAACCCGGTGATGAATGTCGTCCGAAGGCCGAGTCCGGGAATCCGCTCCCGCAAGCGTTCCACAAGTTTCTCTTGCTCGTCTGCACTGACATTTCGACGCATTGCTCTGAGCATGCGGTCGCTCGCATGCTGCAGCGGCATGTCAATGTATTTGACAACATTTGGCAGCGATGCCACCGCGTCGATCATCTCGTCGGTGAAGTTGTTGGGGTAGGCGTACATGAGCCGGACCCACCCCCCACCATGGGCCGCAGCGACCTCATCAATCGCCGTGAGCAAACCGACCAATCCGGACGCATCGCCGATGTCGTACCCCCAACTTGTCGTGTCCTGCCCGATCAGATTCAGTTCAAAAACACCGCTCGCCATCATCGCGTTCGCTTCCGACACGATCTTCGACAATGGCTTGCTTCGCATCTTGCCACGAATTGATGGGATTGTGCAAAACGCGCAGTTCTGATTGCATCCCTCGCTGATGCGAAGGTAGGACCAGTGGCGAGGGGTCAACTGCAGGCGGTTCGCATCGTCTTCGAAGTACCCGATGCCGTGACCATCGTCGCCTTGAACGGTGAGATTGTCTGTGTTGATGCCTCTGGACTTCGCCGCGACCATTGCGTTGGCCGCGATCCAGTACTGAGGCCCGTCGTCGAACTCTGTGTCGTCCACGCGCTCGCCCGACACGGCCGAGCGAATGTGGTCGCGGTCGAATACGCCGATCATGGCATCGATCCCGGGGGCCCATTCCAGCAACTGGGCGCGATGGCGTTGGACCAAGCAGCCGGCGACGATCACGCGACGAAGTTCACCCGCCTTCTTGCGGGCAATCGCCTCATGAATGACCTCCAGCGATTCATCTTTGGCAGCCTCCAGAAACCCGCATGTATTGATGACCATCGCATCGGCCCGCTCATCGTCGGACACCAGCCTGTATCCAGCGGACGTCAAGTCGCCAAGCATCGCCTCGGAGTCCACGAGATTCTTCGGACAGCCGAGGCTGACGAAGGAAATGCTCTTGATGGAATCCTTAGCCATCAATCGACTCGACCGTACAGCCCATTGGTCTCGATGTAGTCCGCCACGGAATCGGGCACCTCACTCCGCAACGTCGCGGTGGATGACCTCGCATGCGTGCTGCTTTGATCCATTCGAGGAAGCGTGAGCAACCGGTCGGCCCATTGTGCGGCCCATTCCCCACCCTGCGTTTCGGACAGAGATGCAAGCATGGGGGCAGCATCACCATCGCCTCGCACCATCACAACTGGTTCTGCGATCTCCAGGATGTCTTCCCACCGATACCATCGATCGAATACCAAGACTTGATCGGTACCGATCAGCAATCGAATTGGAACCGACGCATCGATTTCGCGCCTGAGTGACTCCAGCGTATCCACGGTTCGGGACACTCCACCGCGGTCGAGTTCGCGGGTATCGATTTCGGCACCCTCGAGATCCACAATCGCCAGTCGAAGCATGGCAAGACGGTGTTCGGCAGCGGCGGGCGGTGATTCGGTCTTGTGCGGACTGATCGCAGCCGGCACGTAGATCAGACGGGACGCGCCCATCGATTCGGCTGCAAGCGGCGGAAGTGTGACATGGGCCAGTGTCGGCGGGTCGAATGATCCACCGAATACGAGCACCGGACCACCGGGTGTCAGTCGCACGGTCTGCTCACGACGCGGACCTGCGCAAACTGCCTGTGCCCATCACGTCCGCCGTGATAGCCATAGCCGCTCTGGCCTGCGCCGACCCATGGCGTTCCCGAAGCCCCGCCGCAGCCCTGGTTGACCCCGATCATCCCGGCGGTCAATTGTCGAGCCACACGTTCTGCATCCTTGTGGCCGAACACGGCGGCACCGAGACCGTAGGGGGTGTCGTTGGCGAGGCGCATGGCCTCGTCGGCGTCTGCGACCCGGACAATGCAGGCAACGGGACCGAAGGTCTCGTCCACCATGATGGACATGTCGTGGCTGAGGTCGGTCAGGACCGTCGGCGCCACGAAGTTGCCGTCCATGGGCGTGTCTCCATAGGCAACGGTCGCGCCATCTGCTTTGGCACGCTCAAGTTGAGCCAGAACATGTGCCTTCTGCTCGGCGCTCACCATTGGACCAATCTGCACACCCTCGTCGGTGCCGTTGCCGACGACCAGTTCTGACGTCTTCTTGACAACCGCAGCCTCGAAAGCATCGGCAATGTTCGGCTCGACATAAATGCGTTCGGTGCTGACGCAGACCTGACCGCAGTTGCGGAAGGAGTTGCGAGTCGCAAACGAAGCGGCCGCCTCGACGTCGGCGTCATCGAGCACGATCATCGGATCCTTACCGCCAAGTTCCAATACCACTCGCTTGAGATCTTTGCCCGCCGTCGAGAGGATGTGCTGTCCTGCGGCGCGGGATCCTGTAAACCCGATCAGGTCGCAGTCGCCGGCGACAAGTGCCTTGCCTTGTGTATCATCTCCGTGCACGATCTGCAGCACGTCCGGTGGCAATACCTCGTTGAATGCGTCGGCGAAGGCCTGACCGGTCAGTGGCACCATCTCGCTGGGCTTCATCACGACGGTGTTGCCTGCGGCAAGCGCTGGCATCGCGATCTGCAGCACCATCAGGAAGGGGAAGTTCCATGGGGTGATGGCGACGCAGATGCCGAACGGGTCGTGGTGCAATGTCGAGCAGATCATGCCATCCTGTATCTCTTCCGACCTGAGCGCCAACGCAATCTCGTCGAGATTGTCCGCCATGCCGTCCACGCCGTACTGCACCTCACCGATGCTCTCGGCAAGCGGCTTGCCCATCTCGGCGGTGATCAGAGCGCCGATCTCTTTGACGCGGCCCTCAAGCACCGGGATGGTCCGCTTCAGGATGTCGATCCGCTCATCCAGCGAAAGCGACGACCATGGCCCTTGGGCCACGCGGCTACGCTGAAACACCTCGCTGATGGTGTCGGTGGGCGTAACGGGGACGGTGCCCACAACCTCACCGGTGGCGGGGTTCGTGGACGTCAATTCGGTCATGGTGGTGGTTGTCATAGACCCCCCATCCTACCCGACCGTCGCGTTATCGATGAGCCGCACGCCATCCAACGTGGCGGCGATCATCGCCCGTTTGGGTCGGTCATTCTGCGGTTGCAGCAGCGAGCCGGCATCGCGGACGACCGCGTACTCAACCACAAGGTCCGAGTCGAGAAGTATTTCCATCATGGCGGATTCTGCGGCGGCATCGGAGAGATTGTTCGCGGCGCGAAGTGCTCGGCAGAGCGACAACCCGCGGGGGCGGTCTTCGTCGGAGAGGTACACATTTCGGCTGCTGAGCGCGAGCCCATCGGGCTCACGCACGGTCGGCACACCGACGATCTGCATCGCTCCCCAGCGATCTGCATGAGCCGACACCATCGCCTCGATCACCTTGAGTTGCTGCCAGTCCTTCTCGCCAAAGAAGGACGCCGCGGGTCTGATCAGATCGAAGAGTCTGGCCACCACTGCGCATACACCACAGAAGAAATGCGGGCGGTGGGCATCCTCCAGCCCCGGCTCGGTCGCGACCGCTGGCAGCGGGGGCGACCACAACGTTTCATTCGGGGGATAGATCGTCTCAACGCTCGGCACAAACACCGCTGCCCCCCCGTCTTCGCGAACTGCATCCAGATCCTGCTCGAGCGTTCGCGGATACGAATCGAGATCCTCGTGTGGTGCAAACTGCTTCGGATTGACGAAGATGCTCACCAGCACCGGCAGCCCGCTCGAAGCTGCTTCACGAATCAAGGAGCGGTGCCCCGCATGCAACGCCCCCATTGTCGGCACGAAGGCGACGCCGGTAAAGGGCCGAAGATCGGTGATATCCGTAATGACCTGCATGAATGAGAAGAGTAGGAAAAGAGGTCGGGTGCCGTGGTCCGGTACCGTAGGCACACTCCCATGAGCACTTCCCCCATCTACCTCGACCACGCCGCCAGTACGCCGCTGGACCCACAGGTGCTGGAGGCGATGCTGCCTTGGTTTGTGGAGCGACCGGCCAATGCAGCGAGCAAGCACAACCTTGGACTTGAGGCGGCGGCGGCTGTGGAGCGGTCGCGGCTGGATGTTGCGGGCATGCTTGGGTGTCGGGCGGATCATGTGACATTCACAGCCTCGGCAACCGAGAGTTGCAATCTGGCCATCAAAGGGCTGGTGCGACCGCGGCTTCGCCGCGGCGAAAGAGTACACATCGTCAGTTCCGCTGTTGAGCACCCGGCGGTACTTGATCCGCTGCGGCGATTGGAGCGGGAAGGAGCCGAGGTTGACCTCGCGCCACCCACGCTAGGTGGGTGGGTGGACCCTGATGACATTGAGCGTCGCCTGCGGGAGGACACTGCGATGGTGAGCATCATGTGGGTCAACAACGAACTCGGAACGATCAATGATGTTGCTGCGATCGGCGCGTTGTGCCGTGATCGCGGCATCCTGTTCCACTGCGATGCGAGCCAGGCCACCGGAAAGGTGGCGATTGATCTCACTGCAATCCCGGTAGATGCCATCAGCGTATGCGCGCACAAGATGCATGGACCCAAAGGTGCGGCGGCACTCGTGCTGCAGGGTCGCGCAATCGATCGACCAATCGAGCCGCTCATTGAGGGCGGTGGACACGAGCGGAACCTGCGAAGTGGTACGCTCGACGTACCG
>JASMMN010000218.1 GCA_030748155.1 Phycisphaerales bacterium | reverse complement strand
TGGTGCGATGCCGGGATGATCGACGAGTTGGAAACCCTCCGCAGCGAGATCCCCCCCGGACTGATCGGGCTGCTCGACATCTCCGGCCTCGGACCCAAGACGGTCGGGCGGCTCTGGCGGGAAACCGACATCGTGGATCGCGCCGGGCTTGCACGCGGCATCGAGGACGGCACGCTCGCGGCGCTCCCCCGCATGGGTGCCAAAACGATCGCCAATATCAAGGACTCACTTGAGTTCGCCGAACAGGCGGCGGAGCGGACATCCATTGGTATCGCCTTGCCGCTGGCCGAACTGCTGCTTGAGGAACTCGGCAGTCTGCCGGGCGTCAACAGCATCGAGTATGCCGGGTCGCTCCGCCGCGGGTGCGAGACCATCGGCGACATCGATCTGCTGGCGACCTGTGACGATCCTGCGCCGCTGATCAAGACGTTCACGCAAGCGCCCGGCGTCACCAAGGTACTCGCCTCGGGCGACACAAAGGCTTCGATTCGGCTCGAGGACGGCATTCAGGTCGACCTTCGAATCATTGATACCGAGGCAATCGGTGCCGCCCGCATGTACTTCACCGGGTCCAAGGAACACAACGTCAAACTGCGGCATCTCGCTCAGGCCCGCTCGCTGCGGCTGAACGAGTACGGTCTGTTTCCGGATGACGGGCAGCAAGAACCTCCGCAGCAGCGAGGTATTGCTCCGATCGCAGCGGCAGCCGAAGAAGACATCTACGCCGCGCTCGATCTTCCCTTCCATCCACCCGAACTGCGGGAGGAACGGGACGCAGTCGAAACACCGCCCCCCCTTCTGCTCACGCTTGCGGATGTCGCATGCGATCTGCATACGCATACAACTGCAAGCGACGGGCATCTTCCCATTGCTGCGATGGCCGAAGAAGCAATGCGCCGCGGCTACCACACGCTCGGGATCACGGACCACTCCCGCTCAAGCGTGCAGGCCAACGGGCTGAGCGTTGAGAGGTTGCTCGAGCATGTTGCCGCGATTCGGGAGGTCGATGCAGCAACACCCGGCATCCGCCTGCTCGCAGGCTCCGAAGTCGATATCCACGCCGATGGCAGTCTGGACTACGACGATGATGTTCTGGAGATGCTTGATCTCGTCGTCGCGTCGCCCCACGCCGCCCTCCGCCAGTTCCCGGAGGAAGCAACATCACGGCTCATCGCGGCGGTATCGCACCAACATGTCCACGTACTCGGCCACCCGACGGGTCGCATGATCGGTCGCCGTCCTGGTCTGGAACCGGACATGCGAGCGGTTGCCGAAGCCGCCGCGGAGCACGGAACAGCACTTGAGATCAACGCCAATCCGTCGCGGCTGGATCTGCGTGATCGCCATGTTCGTATCGTGATGGAGTCCGGTGCCCTGATTTCAATCAATACCGACGCCCATGCCGCTGCGCATTTCGCCTTCATGCGATACGGCGTCCTGACTGGACGCCGCGGAGGGCTGACGAGCGAACAGTGCATCAATACGTGGCAGGCCGATCGGCTGCTCGCGTGGCTCGACTGATCGGCAGCGGCGAGGTACCTTGCGTAATCCATGCTTGAGAATCTTTCCGATCGCCTGACCGGTGCCATCCACCGCCTCTCAGGGCAAGGCCGCATCAGCGAGTCCAATGTTCGCGAGACGATGGCGGAAGTTCGGACCGCCCTGCTCGACGCCGATGTGAACCTGGAGGTTGTCGAGGCTTTCTGCGACGAACTGCAAGCCGAGTCCCTCGGCGAGAAAGTTCTCAAGAGCGTCCGCCCCGGTGAGCAGATGGTTGAAATCGTTCACCGAAAACTCGTCGAACTGATGGGGCCGGTCGACGAACATCTCGTCGCCGCCGATCCGGGACCAACCGTCATCATGGTCTGCGGCCTGCAGGGCACGGGCAAGACAACAACCTGCGGCAAACTTGCTGCATGGCTGCGAAGGAACGGCCGGAGCGTGCTGGTGGTCGCGGCGGACCTTCAGCGACCGGCAGCAGTTGAGCAGCTTCGCATCGGTGTGGAGCAGGTCGCAAGCGAGGCCAAAGGACAAGCCAAGATCGGATTCCACGGCGAGCCGGACAAGTGCGCCGCCTACGGCGAGGCGGTCGGAGTGGCAGTTGAAGTCTGTCAGCGGGCAGTTCGCGTCGCGCGAAGTGAGCGGTATGACGTACTGCTTGTGGATACTGCAGGACGCCTGCACATCGACGAACCGCTGATGAAGGAGTTGCAGTCGGTGCAGTTCGCCGTGCAGCCTCACCACGTGCTGCTCGTTGTCGATGCGATGGCCGGACAGGACGCGGTGCAATCGGCCGCCACCTTCAACGAACACCTGCCAATCGACGGAGTGATCCTCACCAAACTCGACAGCGACACCCGCGGCGGCGCTGCGCTGTCGGTCAAGCGAGTCACTGGTGCCCCGATTCGCTTTGTCGGCACCGGCGAGCGAATGGAAAACCTCGAGGCCTTTCACCCTGAGCGAATGGCCGGTCGAATCCTCGGCATGGGCGATGTGGTATCGCTCGTCGAGAAGGCCCGCGACGAAGTTGATGAGAAAGAAGCCGAAGCGCTCGCTGAGAAGATGGCCAAGGGCCAGTTCACGATGGACGACTTCATCAAGCAGCTCCGCTCCATTCGCCGTATGGGCAGCATGAAGCAACTGCTCGGCATGCTGCCGGGAGTGGGCAAGATGCTCAAAGGCGTCGATCTCGATGACGGACAGTTCGACCGCATCGAGTGCATGGCCGGTTCGATGACCGTAGATGAACGGCAGGATGTGTCGTTGATGAACAAGTCCCGCGTGCGGCGGGTTGCAAAGGGATCGGGATCAAGCGGCCCGGATGTCAACAAGTTGATCAAACAGTTCGAAATGGTCAAGAAGATGTCCACGCAAATGGCAGGCATGGGCGGCGGCATGAAAGCAGCCAAGGCCATGACCGCAGGCGGCATGCCGGACATGGGCATGCACGGCAATCGCGGGTCAACGAAGACCAAGTCGGCCAAACCCGGATTCAAGCGGCGAAAGAAACGCCACTGAAGTCAGGTTTCGTGCGCGGGCGGCCTCGTGCCGAGTTCCTTGAGTTTCGGTATCACCAGATCCGAGAGCAGAATCTTGATGCAGGCGGCTACCGGAATCGCCAGCAGCATGCCGTAGGCACCGAGCACCGACCCGCCAGCGAGCACCGCGACGAAGATGGTGACCGGATCGAGATTGGTCGCCTTGCCGGCGATGATCGGAGTCAGCACCCACCCGTCGAGTCCATTGACGATGGCGAAGACAAGCGTTGGCCAGAGCAGCACCCCCCACCAGGCCACCCGCTGAGCCTCGGGGAGATCCAACTGGGCGAGTGCCAGCAGGATGATCGCCACTGGAATGCCGACCAGCCCGAGGAAGGGCACCAGACTGAACGCGCCGACGACGATCGCAAGCAGGATGGCATACGGAACACCCACGAACATCCAACCGATCGCATAGAGCACGGCCATGATGATGGCGATGACGATACGGCCTCGGACGAATCCGGCGACGGCGATGTCCATTCGCTCAAGAAGCGGCACCACGGTGGTTCGGCTCCGCTGAGGCAGCAGTCCGTCGAAGAAGGCGACGACCCGCGGATAGGACACGCTGAAAAAGAAGAAGTAGAAGGGAATCAGGAAGAG
>JASMMN010000217.1 GCA_030748155.1 Phycisphaerales bacterium | reverse complement strand
GACATCGTCGCTGGCGGGATGGCGCTGTATCAACCCTTCGATCGGGTTGCCAGAATCGTCGGATGGACAAATCACGGACCAGCTGAGACGGCAGGTGTCGCAGCGGCCGCCGCACTCGATGCTCGCGTTGTCGATGCATTGGCATCTGCCGATGATCCCGGTGAGCGGGGCATGATCCTTCATGCAAATGCATTGTCAACTCATGCTGATCGCGAGTATGCGTCCGCGGAGGCGAGCGAACCGGACAACGCCCGCTGGCCCTACTATCGAGGACTCCTCGATATCGAGGTCGGTAACAGTGTGGAGGCCTTGTTGCATCTTGAGCGGGCTGCAGAACTGGATCGGTCGTATCCGCCGCTTCAGTCGCGGCTCGGAGAGTTGTATGCAGGACAGGGAAATGTGGCCGCGGCAGAGCAGGCATTCCTGGCCGCTGGCGACATTCCGATGGCCCACCTCGGTCGCGCTCGAATCGCCTTTGCCGATCAGGACTGGCAGCAGGTACTCGCAACACTGGAGGGACGCACCATCCCCGCCGCCGAGGCAATGCGAAACGCCGCAAGAGCGCACCTCCGAGGCGAGCCCCCGAGAGACTCCGCCGCCGTCGACATGGGGCTGCAGTACAGCGACTCGTGGCTCGACCAGATGCGGGACCACGCCCTGCTTGCGTCCACCATCGTCGTGCAGGCGCAGATTGCCCTCATCGAGGGCGACCTGCTGCGGTCCGAACGGCTCTTGCGGCGGGCTGTCGCGGTCGAACCGAATGCCCCTGATGCGAGGCTGGCCCTTGCCAACGCGCTTCTGGGTCATCCGCAGGCAACCCCCACGAGCATTGGTGAAGCCTTGCAGCATCTGGACCGCGGGACGCGATCTGCCCCCGGCGATGTCGCCATACGATCGCAGCGGGCATGGGCCCTGTATTTGCTCGGGCGACACGATGAGGCTGCTGCGGAGTGGGAAGCAATTCTGGTCGCGGAGCCTGCGTATGCGCCGAGTTTGTTGAACCTCGGGCAATTGCATGCAAAGGCCGGGCGGCATGCCGTGGCGCTGGACTACTACCGGCGTGGTATGGCGGTGCCTCGGGACTCGGCCTTCAGCGGTTCGTTTGACGGCTCCTACCGCGCGACATGGCTGCTGAAGCAGGCTGCTTCGGCAAAGGCGGTCGGGAATATGGACGAGGCGGTTGCCGTGTTGTACAAGGCCATCGTGCTGGCTCCGAACGATCCGGAGCCGCGATTCCAATACGGCAACGCGATGATCGGACTGAAGCGGTTTGACCAGGCGATTCCGCAGTTGGAGGCCGCGGATGTCCTGTCGCCGGGGAAGCCCAAGCACCTCGCCGCGCTTGGATACGGGCTCGCTCAGTCGGGGCGACTCGAGGAAGCCGAGAGGCGGCTCACTGCTGCGACAACCGGGGCCCCTCGGTATGCGCTGGCGTGGTTTCATCTGGGCAATGTGAAATCGCAGCGTGGTGACCGGGACGGGGCCAGAGCATGCTTTCAGCAAGCAATCGAACTTCGCCCAGACTTCACGGCGGCTCGGGAGGCATTTGAGGGGATGGAGTGAGCAATGTTGGACACCCACCAAACTTCGCCACAGTTCGGCGTCTTGACACCGATTTGGTGGGTGCCCGGTAGATTGTGGTGGACTTTACTCTCCCGTAGAGCAACGAACGCTTCATAAGGTCCCTGGCAAGGAAGCCTTCGTTTCTTAGTATTCGGCCATCGAAAAGGAGCGTTTCCCAGGCATGCCCCGGGAGACCGGACAGTACCGCATCACGAGTACCCACGACGAGGAGGTCCATGCCTTCACGCCGCACCGGCTGCCTCCAGCCAATCCGCCGCTGTCGATCGACGGACAGACCACAGCATTGCATGAAGCTGCCCTGTACGCAGCCAGACGGTTGGCAATTGCAGCCGCCCTTTACTTGGCTAGGCAGTTGTACGAACAGGCACTTGACGCTGCATGGAATGTGCTTCAGGCGTCCGTACAACTCGCCGTTGACGTCTTGGCCGCACAGTTGCAATCATGTTGCATCGAAACCGAGCTCAAGATGGTCGACTACTAGGGAGACTCCTGATATGACATCATCTCAATCTCCAACATCAGTGAACCTGATGCTCAGCCCGGATCAACGGAGGCGTCTTACTCAAGAGGTACAAACCCTCGCGCGAAAGTCTGCCGAACAAGCCGGATCGACCGGCTGGTTTGGGCGATTGGACTCATTGGTTGGTAAAGGTGAGAATCTCACGATTCATGCCTTGTTCTTCCTCGTGATTGCGGGCGCGGCAGCCCTGGTATATCTCACTGTGAATGGGCAGATCGCGTCCATTGCGGCAGGTGTTGGCACTTTCGTCGGCCTGGCGATTGTGTATTGCCTGATTGTGCGAGTGCTTATGGCTGGAGCCCGAAAGATCGGTCTTGCTGAGTCTCCATCAAATCCGATTCCTGCAGCAAGCAAACTCTCGCCGTTTGCCGCCAATTGGGACCACTTGGAAAGAGACTGGGGGAACGCAGTCATGCACCCAGATGGTGGCCTTGAGATCCCGTCGGCGGAACTGACGCTGCGAGTCGGTAGAGTCGTCCCGCTTCCAAGCGGTGCATGCCTCCTCTGCACTGAGCAAGACGCCGCCAGTTCAAAGTCGATACCGATTCTGGTTTCCGATCAGATCGCAACGAGGTTTCAACCCGGTGAGTGATTGAGAGCGGAGCGGTAGAGCGACGGGGTTCATTGGACACCCCTCAAACTGCAGGAGTTCAGGGGGCTGCCGGCTTTGAAGAATGATGATGAATTTGGAAGGGATCGACCAGGCGAACAGGAGATCAGGAGACCGTCAGCGGCTACGACGCTGACTCTGCCTCGCTTCGCTCGGCGCCCTCCTGGTCGCCTGTTCGCCTGCTCTATTGAACAAGAAACAAGGCCGCCCGGAGGGCAAGAGCAGGTGAGCAGGTGAGCAGGAGACCGCAGGCTTCGAGGCGAGAAGGCGACTGCGTCGGGCTGCGCCCTCCTAGTCGCCTGATCGCCTCTTCGCCTGCTCTATTGAACAAGGCCGCCCGGAGGGCGGCCTTGTTCAATGGGCCATACTGGACTTGAACCAGTGACCTCTTGTGTGTCATACAAGCGCGCTAGCCAACTGCGCCAATGGCCCGAGCGGGCAGGATACCATGCCCACGCCATGCACGATCCGACGCTCAGCGAATTCCAGCAGTTCATCCGGGACCGATACCAGCAGACCGATCAGGCCCGAGGCCCGGCGCGGACTTTCCTGTGGTTCTCCGAAGAGATCGGTGAACTCGCAGAAGCGCTCGCCCGCCGGGAACGCGGCGACGGCGACCAGGCCAACCTCCGCGAGGAGTTTGCCGATGTTCTTGCCTGGCTCACAACCCTCGCAAACATTACCGGCGTAGACCTCGCCCAAGCCATCCACGACAAGTACGTCATCGACGGCGGTCCCGAAGGCACGAAGTAACGAGTTCTCCGTGTTCGTCCTGTCTGCTGCTCTGGCGGCGCCACCGTCCTACACTCCCCGCCATGTCCCGCATTGACGAAATCTTCAACACCCTCCGCGCCGAGAACAAGCGAGCCCTGATGCCGTTTGTCGTCGGCGGCTATCCGGGTCTTGACGCGACCGAAATGGTGATTGCGGGTTTGGACGGCGCTGGCGCGGCGATGGCCGAAATCGGCTTCCCGTTCACCGACCCGATTGCAGATGGTCCGGTGATCGCAGCAGCCATGTACGAGACACTCGAAAATGGGACCACGATCGACACCCTGCTCGCCACCGTCGAGCGGGCTCGTCCACGCACCGAGGCAGGACTTATCGCGATGGTCAGCGAGTCCATTGTCCACCGGCGTGGAAGTGGGACGTTCATCGAACAACTCGCCAGCGTCGGCTTCGACGGGCTCATCATTCCGGACATCGACCACACGGCAGCCGATGAACTGCTTCCGACCGTGGACGCCTGCGATCTGGCCTTCGCCATGCTGATCGCCCCCACCACCACGCCGCAGCGACTTCCCGAAGTCATCGACCGATGCCGCGGATTCGTGTATCTGCTCGCCCAGACCGGCCTGACCGGTGCCCGCGCCGAACTGCCGCATCTCACCGCCCGCGTTGCGGCCATCCGAGCATTGACGAACCTGCCCATCGCCGCTGGCTTTGGCATCTCCACACCGGATCAAGTCGCCGCAGCCACGGCCGCCTGCGACGCGGCGATCGTCGGCTCGGCCCTGGTCGACCGCATGGCCCCGGGAACCGATGCGCCGGCAGCCGCCCTTGCCTTCATCGACATGCTCTCCAACGGCCTCTAGAGGCTCGAGTAGCTGCCCACGCACCACCGACCCTTCTTCTCCTTCCACCCCCGTGCTAAACTGCCCGGTCGCGCCCGATGTGTGCCCAAACCAAGCAAGGAAACCGATTCGCCATGTCCGACGAGACCGCCACCAAAGAAGGCTTCGAGTTCAAGATCGAAGATGCCGGCCCCGCCAGAAAGCGGCTGCACATCAGCGTCTCGGCCGAGGCGGTCAAGGAGAAGATCGACGCGTCGATCGGCACGCTTCGGAATCAGTCCTCGCTGCCCGGTTTCCGAAAGGGCAGGGCTCCGATGCAACTGCTTGAGCGTCGCTTCGGCGAGGCCCTGCGCGAAGAGGCGAGGAACGAACTCATGCAGGAAGGATGCCAGAACGCCTTTGAACAACTCGGCATCCGTCCGCTCGGTGACCTCGAACCCGTGAACCCCGATGCCACGATCGAAATCGAGTCCGGCAAGCCGTTGGAATTCGGCGTCGAATTCGAGGTTGTTCCCGAGTTTGATCTCCCCGATTTCAGCACCATCACCATTTCCCGCCCACAACTCGACGTGACCGACGAGCACATCGACGAGGAACTCGAACGCCAGTGCATGCGAATGGGCACCGCAGAGGAGTTGAAAGACTCCTTCGTCGCCTCCGATCGTCTGCTCGGCGGCGCCGAAC
Organism: Phycisphaerales bacterium; assembly: GCA_030748155.1. GTDB lineage: Bacteria > Planctomycetota > Phycisphaerae > Phycisphaerales > SM1A02 > UBA12567. The sequence continues at coordinate 18,140 of JASMMN010000217.1, read as the reverse complement.
TCTTCATCGAAGATGCCGAAGAGCCTGCCTTCACCCATGATCAGGTTCTCGTCGTTCTTCCAGCCAAAGGCGAGTCCGGTCAGGTACTCGGACTGATGGTCGAAAAACTCGGTGACTTCTTCAAGAAAGCGAAACTCGGCGACACGATCGCAATCGAAACGACCGGCCCAGAAACGCACGAGCGGGAAGACATTCAGGGCAAGCCGCTCCGAATCGCCTTCACCATCCACATCGCCGAGCGGATCACGCCATGCACCCCCGACGATCTGCTTGAGCGGTTCTCGCTGGCATCCGAAGATGTGCTTCGCGAACAGGTACGGCTCGCGCTTGAGCAGCAGCGGGACGAAGATCAGGGCACGGCCATGCGGGAGCAGATGCTCAAGGCTGTGACCGCTGAAGTCGAAATGGAACTGCCTGAAAAAGCATCCGGTCGCCAGATTGCCGCCGACCTCGAGCGGATCCAGATGGAACTCATGTCCAAGGGCATGCCGGCCGAAGAGGTCGAAGAGAAACTCGCCGAGGTACGCGATCGCTCTGCGGCTCAAACCGTGGAACGGCTCAAGACATGGTTCATCCTGCAGCGGATCGCCAGTGACGAAGAGATCAATGTCTCCGAACAGGAGATCAACGCCCGTATCGCCACCATCGCCATGCGGCAGGGTATGCGTCCGGACAAACTCCGCGCCGACATGGTCAAGAATGATCGCATCATGCAACTGGCCGGATCGATCCGCGAGCGAAAAGCTGCCGACCACATGGTCGAGCAGGCGACCACCAAGGACGTCTCGATGGATGAGTGGAATAAGCAGTTGAAGGCCGAAAAGGCGGCGTCGCCGTCGTGATCGAATCACTTGTGGCAGCCAGTGAAACCGGGGCGAGAACACAGGTCTTCACTCGCGTCCTCATACCCCTTCTGGTCTTGGCGGCGTTCGTGGTGTTCGCGTGGATCCTGATCGCAGCCATCCGCAAGAGGCTCAACGATTCAGGTCCATCGGCATCGACCAGTTACACGCTGGAAGAACTGCGAAACATGCGTGCAAACGGGCTGCTCAGCGAAGAGGAGTACCAGCGGGCACGCGACCAACTCACGGCTGAATCGCACTAAAAAGTCACTCCTCGCGGCCCAATGCTGACAAATCTGAAGAATAACCCACGCCATCTGGAGAAAATGGTGGCAAGGTAGGGAGTCAGGATCGCCGGTCTCGACAGTACACTGCGGCTGCGACGCGTCAGATGAGTCCGCTTGTCGAGGGCCAACGGATCAGTGAGGGAAGCGAGTTCATGCCTCATTCGAGGAAAAACAAAGACCAGCAATTCGAACTGCAGCAACGCGAAGAACTCGCCATGGCTGAGTTTCTCTGCGGAGAACGCCCCTTCTCCACCGTCCGCGACGAAGGCCACTCCGAAGGTGATGAGCCGCCCACAGGCGGCGGTGGCGGCGGAGATGACGGCGGCTTCAGAGGCCGTCGTGTCACGACGTGCTCGTTCTGTGGAAAGACCTCTCGAGAGGTCGGCCCCATGGTCGAAGGGCCAAGCGACATCTACATCTGCTCAAACTGCACCGATCTGTGCCAGAACATCTTCCGGCAGGAGAAGCGGCGGCTCAGCACCAGCCAGCCACTCTTCACGACGATCCCGTCACCGCGGCAAATCAACGAGTTTCTCGACCACTACGTCATCGGCCAGAACCTCTCCAAACGAACTCTGGCCGTCGCGGTCCACAACCACTACAAGAGGTTGCTCCATCTCGAAAACGGTGAGACCGACATCGAACTGGACAAGTCCAATGTGCTGCTGATCGGCTCGACCGGCACAGGCAAAACGCTGCTGGCCAGAACGCTTTCTCGAGTCCTCAACGTTCCCTTCGCCATCGGCGATGCGACCACGCTGACCGAAGCGGGCTACGTCGGGGAAGACGTCGAGAATCTGCTGCTCAAGTTGCTCCAGGCCGCCGACTACGACCTTGAGGCTGCGCAGCGGGGTATTATCTACATCGACGAAATCGACAAGATCGGCAAGACTTCGAGCAACGTCTCCATTACCCGCGATGTCAGCGGCGAGGGCGTGCAACAGTCCCTGCTCAAGATGCTTGAGGGCGTCGTCGCCAATGTGCCGCCGCAAGGGGGAAGAAAGCATCCCGAGCAGCAGTACATCCAGATGGATACGAGCCACATCCTCTTCATCTGTGGTGGCTCATTTGAGGGCATCGACTCGCTCATTCAGCGGCGGATTGGACAGAGTCAAATCGGCTTCAGCAGCGAATCGGCGGACAGTTTGGTTGAAGAACGGGAACTTGTCGCCAAAGTCACACCGCACGACGTACTGCAATTCGGCCTGATACCGGAACTCATCGGCCGGCTGCCGGTCTTGGCACCGCTGCTTCCCCTGAACGAACAGGAGATGATCCGCGTCCTCACCGAGCCGCGAAACGCCATCGTCCGCCAGTACCAGCACCTCTTCGCGCTTGAAGGTGCCTCGCTGGAATTCAGTGATGCGGCGCTGGCCAAGGTGGCGCGAACAGCCATGGAGCGTGGCACCGGCGCCAGGGCCTTACGGGCCGTCATCGATGCCTTCATGCTCGATCTCATGTTCAACCTGCCAGAGGGCGAGCGATCCGGCCATTCCTACGTGATCAGCGAAGAAGCGGTGGACGGGACATGCACCCTGGACGATCTTGAGGTTCCTCAAGAGGCTCGCGAGTCGGCGTAGACCGTCTGAATTCGCTCGGGGAGGCCAAGGAAACAGGGGGGACTCCTTATTTGCACCGCTCCAGTGCCTCTGGCGTGCGTGGCATGGCTTCGGTGCTCTATGCGAGACGTGTACAGCCAACCCCTTGACCGCTATTCACACTTGGGCTACCATCCGCGGTTCCGCCCGAAATACCCCTTTCAAGGCTCGGAGGCCCTGAATCTCATGCCACGCGTCTGCCATTTCACCGGTGCTCGGACCACAACGGGACGGAAGATTCACTACCGTGGACGCCCGAAATATCAGGGCGGTATCGGCCTGAAGCCCAGTGGAATTGCCCGCAGGACCTTCAAACCCAATATTCAGACCGTGCGAGCAGTCATCGATGGAAAGGCCCGCCGCATCAAGGCGACAGCCAAATCGATCCGTAACGGCTTGGTTGTCAAGCCTTTGCGTCGCAAGTACGGTTGGACCCGCAAACTGAAACAACAGCAGGGTGAGGGCTGAGCCCGAGCCTGGAGGTACCACGGGAAGGTCCAATTGGACCAATTCTGAGGATTTTTCGTAGACAACGCCCACTATCGGGCTATTTATTCAGACGGTTCGGCGCGTCATCGCTTTTCAGGGTGCATCTTCGCCTTTCAGGCCTGACTCCCCCCATCTTCCACGCTCAACGCGCACCGATCCACATTTCAGAACGATTGACAGGCCCCGGCTCGTCCGGTGGCTTGGTGTACGTGTCCCTCGAGGCAGCAGGGCTTCGATGGTGATCTTGGCCGTGTGAGTGGCGGCGATGAGGTGTGTTTGCGTGGCAACGCGGGATGAAATTGAGCGAGTGCGGGAGGCCACCAATCTGGTCGATCTGATCGGCGAGCATGTCGCCCTCCAGCCAAGAGGACGTGAGCATGTCGGTCTGTGCCCGTTCCACGATGATCGGCGACCTTCGTTCGCCGTTGTCACCCACAAGCAGGCCGCCTTCTACAAGTGCCACGCCTGCGGTGCCGCTGGCGACTGCTTCCGCTTCGTGCAGGAGCATCTTGGCAAGGAATTCGGCGAAGCCCTCCAATTCCTCGCCGAACGAGCAGGCGTGGAACTGAGTGATCGATGTGACGAAGATCACGATCGACGGCGATCTCGCCGCGGCTGGCTTCGCAAGGCGCTCAATGCAGGCGACACCCACTTCCGCCACCTGCTCGCCGACGAAACCGCCGGAGCTGATGCGCGAGCCGCCATCACTGCAAGGGGTATTTCCAAGGAGATGGTCGAGCGATTCGGTCTCGGATGCGCTGGCGATGGGTGGAGCACCCTGCGGGACGCGCTGTGCAGCGAGGACCTTCCCGAACTCGTGCTCGTTGCCGCCGGACTGATCAAGCAACGTGATGATGGACACGCCTGGGACGCCTTCCGACACCGCCTGATCTTCCCGATCCACGACGAGAGCGGGCAGCCGATCGCTTTCGGCGGACGCATCCTCTCGGAGGATGAGGAGCCCAAATACCTCAACTCATGCGAGCATGATCTGTTCCACAAGAGCCGCACGCTGTACGGACTGCATCAAGCTCGCCGGACCATCATGACCACTGGTCGCGTCATCGTGGCCGAGGGCTACACCGACGTGATCGCATGTCATCAGGCAGGGATCTGCAACGTGGTCGCCACACTCGGCACAGCCATGACCACCGACCACGCCCGCATCCTCGCCCGGATGTGTGATGTGGCGGTCCTGCTCTTTGACGGCGACGAGGCCGGGCAACGCGCCGCGGAACGGGCCATTCCGCTGATGGTGGCCCATGATGTCGACGTGCGAATCTGCGTACTGCCCGACGGAATCGACCCAGACCAACTCCTGCGTCAGGACGGCGGTGAGGAGACTTTCCACGCCGCGGTCGAACAGGCCAGCGATGCCTTTGCCTTCATGCTCGATCGACTGGAACAGCAACTCCAGAACGCCCAAGGGGTGTCTGGGAAGCAGCGGCGTATCGAAGCCTTTGTCGACACGGTCGCCCGAGACGGCATGAACCACGCGGCACCGCTGCGGCGGGCCATGCTCGTCAGCCGACTGGCTGAACTGGCCGGCGTCGCCTCGGCGGTCATCGATGAACTGCTGAGAAAGGCCGACGCTCGTCACAGCACAAGCGACCAGCACCAAGAGCCGATCCCCACCTTCACTGGCGACATCGAGATCGCACCGGCCCTGCGGCGAGCCGAACTTGATCTGCTCGCCGTCACACTGCACCTGACACCGCGGGAAGACGTGAATTTGAACCCCGACTGCAGCCTGCTGACCGATCCGTCGGCTAGGCGCATTGCCCAGGGGATCGCCGATGCCGCCACGTTTGACGGCACCCTGACGATGCAGGCCCTGCTTGACCAACTCCAAGACGATGCCGATCGGGCCATCGCCTCCGAACTCTACTTCGAAGGTCGGCGAATGATCGACGCGATGGATGGCGATTCGCTCGCCGCATACACAACCTGTGAAACCGCATTGACACGGTGTCGACAGGAAGCGGAATCACGACAGCGAATGAATGAATGGAAGGCTTCGGCGGAACGAGATCCACAGGCCGCCGCAGCCGTGATCGAACACCTCAGAGAATTGGGCCCGCGGGCCGCGGCAATGCCGCGACCGGCGGGACAGTAGGCGGCCCGGTGCCGCGCAACGTATTTCGCAGGAGGACTGCACCAGTGAGCATCAGAATGATTCCGACCATGCACCCGACACTCCGTGACCTGCTTCAATTCAGCAGCAAGCGAGGGTGGATGTCATTCGAAGAATTGAATACCGCCCTGCCCGATGAGTACATCAGGCCGGACAAGATGGATGAATTGCTGATTGCCACAGGGCATCTCGGCATCACATTTGTGAATCATCTCGATCGCAAACTCTCCAAGGGACCGCACTTCTATGCGCCGCTCCAGACCAACCTCAGATTCAAACGCGACAACCCCCGCCGAACCTACAACCTCGCTACCGAGGAGGAGATTCGGGCGCAAGAACTCGCCGAGGCAGCTGAAGCCGCAGAAGCCGCTGCCGCAGAAGGTCACATCGAACCGCCCGATCCGATCTTGGACGAAGCCGAGGCCGCCGCGGTTCAGGCCGCCATTGGCGAACCCGGCACCAAGAAGATCGATGACCCGATTCGAATGTATCTCACGCAAATGGGCACCATTCCACTGCTAACCCGCGAAGAGGAAATTCGGCTCGCCAAGAAGATCGAGACAACCCGGATGATCTTCCGACGGCTGGTACTCGAATCGGACTTCGCCTCCAAGCAGGCGTGTGATGTGCTACAGCAGGTCAACGACGGCGAACTGCCCTTCGATCGCACCATGCGGATTTCCACCGCCGAAGAGAATGCCAAGGAGAAGATTGCCAGTCGGATACCGATCAACATGGGCTCGGTCCGGCGGATGCTCGCCGCCAATGAGGCCGACTGGAACAAGATCGAAGCCGGCGTCGCGGAACGAACTCGAGCCAAGATGATGCTCGGCATGAATCGCCGCCGCCGCCGTGTGGCCACGCTTCTGGAGGAGTGCTGCCTCCGAACGGCGAGAATCCAGCCGCTGCTGCGAAAACTTCAGTCCATCAATCGCAAACTCCAAGAGGTGCTCGATGACCTCGCTCGCGCCGAATCGCATCCCTCCAGATACGACCCGGATGATGTCATGGTGATGCGAGAGGAAATCCGCGGCCTCGGCGGACTGGTCGTAGAGTCCCCAGAGGAGCTTCAGGCCAGAGTCACCTCCATTGAAGATGTCTTCGAAGAGTACGAGCAGGCCAAGCGTGATCTCAGCGGCGGCAATCTTCGCCTCGTTGTGTCGATCGCCAAGAAGTACCGCAATCGCGGCCTGCCCTTCCTCGACATCATTCAGGAAGGCAACACCGGCCTGATGCGAGCGGTCGACAAGTACGAATACATGCGTGGATACAAGTTCTCGACCTACGCAACGTGGTGGATCCGTCAGGCAATTACGCGGGCCATCGCCGACCATGCGCGGACCATTCGTGTGCCGGTCCACATGATCGAGACGATGTCCAAACTTCGCACGATCCAGAAACGACTGCTTCAACTCGTAGGACGCGAGCCCACCATCGAAGAACTCGCCGAGGAAGCCGACATGAGCGTTGATGAAACTCGCCGCGTGATGAACATCTCGCGGCACCCGATCAGCCTCGATCGCCCAGTCGGCGAATCGGAGGACTCGCAATTCGGTGACTTCATCGAAGATGAGCGGCAGGAAGCTCCGTCCGAAACCGCCACGAGCGAAATGATCCGATCGCGAATCAATGATGTGCTCAAGACGCTCACCTATCGAGAGCGGGAGATCCTCAAACTCCGCTACGGCATCGGCGACGGCTACACCTATACGCTCGAAGAGGTCGGCCGTATCTTCAAAGTCACCCGCGAGCGGGTTCGTCAGGTCGAATCAAAGGCGGTGCGAAAACTTCAGCACCCCGTCCGCAGGCGGCGATTGGCAAGTTTCATGGAAGATGCCAATACGGTGGAGTAGCCACGGCTGCGAAGCAAGAAGAGGCATCTGGCGAGCAGGCGCGAATTCAGCCCACAATCGCTGAGGCGATTGCATCGGCCAGCGTCTCCGGCTCGGGCATCCGCCCGCGGCCTTCGGTGCGGCAGGCCTGCCAGCCCGTGGCCGGTTCCAGAAGAGTGAAACCGTCATCGCGAAGCGATGCGAGGTTGCGTTGCGTTGCAGGCTGGGCGAGCATGGTGGCATTCATCGACGGGGCGAGCAGTACGGGCACCTGCTGACGATCAACGGCGGCCACCAGCAATGACAGGACGTCACCGGCAAAACCGGTGGCGTACTTGGCAAGTGAGTTCATGCTGCACGGAGCAACGATCATGGCATCGATTCGCCCTGCCAGTGAGACATGCCAACTTGTGTGATCGTCCACAGTTGTCCATGGATCCAAGCAGACGGGCCTGCCCGAGAGAGTCTCGAAGGTCACGGCTCCTACGAAGCGAGTCGCCGCTTCGGTCATCGCCACAGTGACCTCATCCCCACGCTGCACGAGCAGGCTGACCAAGGCGGCTGTCTTGTATGCGGCGATCCCTCCGGTCACACCGACCAGCACACGGCTCACGTGGCTTCGAGCGGCCAGCCAGGGCCGTGCTTCGTGGAAGCGTCGGTCGCATCGACCCACAGCGGCGTGATCTTGTCCTGCAAGATCTCTTCGATGACAATCTCGAGATCGGTGCGCCCCTCCCGCTCGACCAGCGGTCGAGCGCTGTCGATCGTGATTTCCTTGAGCCGACGCTGAATCAACGCGCACAACTTGAAGCGGCCACCGACTTTGTTCACGATTTCATCGCTGCGAAGGGCTTCGATCATGTGTATGGGTACTCCCTGAGAGCCCCGATCCGGCGGGGCTGGCCTGAGCCGGGCCATCATATCGCACCGATGGGATGCTGTCGAGCGCGGCACGTCCTCGCCATGAGGACTACGGTAGACTCCCCCGCTTCGATCCCCTCCCTCCCTCGTCACGAGGGCTTGTCGGAGCCTGAGGCCATGCCAACCGCCATCCGAAGAATCCGACGGGCTGGGCTGCGGGTGGGCCTCCAAGGTGACTGGTGCATGTACCTCATGGCAGCCGGCATCGGGCTGCTGATGGGCGTCATCGCCACACTCTTTCTGGCACCACTGCGATCGCTTGAGCGGATCGAGGATGCAACGAGCGGCACCATTATCTGGATGCTTGTGCTGCTTGCACCTGCCATTGGTGGACTGCTCGTCGGAATCGCCCGACTCGGCATCAATGCCCCCTATATTGGACCTGGCGTCACGACCGTCATCTACGGCGTACTGAGACAACGTGGCAAATTGCGACTGCGAGTCGGTGTACAGAAGTGGATCTGCAGCACACTGACCATCGGATCAGGCGGCTCAGCCGGTGCCGAGGGGCCGATTGTCACGATCGGCAGCGTGCTGGGCTCCGCAATCGGTCGAATGCTCGGCACGAACACCCAGCAGACGACCACCCTGCTCGGCTGTGGCGCGGCGGCCGGTATCGCGGCGGTCTTCAACGCACCGATTGCCGGCGTGCTGTTTGTCATGGAAATCCTGTTGCGGGATTTCTCACTTCGAACTTTTACGCCCATCGTCATCGCCGCAGTGGTCGCGTCCGCCTCGATTCAGGGCATCCTGCACGATGAGGCCATCTTCCAACTCGGCCCCGACTTCCTGGCCATGGAAGGCTCTTTCCAAATGGCGTACATGCCCGCCTACATTCTGCTCGGACTCCTCTGCGGGCTGGTCGGAGTCGCCTTCATTCGAGGGCTGGACATCTCAAGCCATTACTTGGGTCGCATGCCGGTGCCGATCTGGACGCGCCCGGCGATCGGCGGGCTGCTGCTGGCGATACTGGGACTCGCATTCATGCTCGTCGCGGGTCCCAGATTCCCATTCTTCTACGGCAACGGGTATCCAGAAATTACCAGACTTCTCAGTCCAGGCACGTACGCCTCCGACTTGGATACCACCCCCATCGTCCTGCTCATGCTCGGCCTCTTTGCGCTTCTTCTGCTGAAACTCGTCGGAACATGCATCACGCTGGGCTCCGGCGGCGCTGGCGGCATGTTCGCGCCTTCATTGATGATGGGCGCGATCGTCGGAGGCATGCTCGGCTTGTCGTTGGAGTGGGTCGGTCTGCTCGAGCACGGCACACCCGCCCGATTCGCCCTTGTGGGGATGGCGGCCATGGTCGCCTCAGTCACGCACGCGCCATTGACAGGCATTCTCATCGTGTACGAATTGACCCGTCACTACCAGATCATCCTGCCGCTCATGCTTGCTGCCGTCATCGCAACCATCGTGGCACGCTGGCTCTGCCGCGATTCGATCTACTCTGCCCGGCTTCGAAAGGCAGGCATCAGGCTCGGCAGTTCGGGCGAGCTCACTATTCTGGCGAGGCTCACAATTCAAGATCTCATCCTGGAACCCCCGCGAACGATCTCCTGGCGAGACAGCGCAGCTGCGCTCGTTGAGCAGGCCGAGCAGCGGGGCGCCGGCGACTTCGTCGTCCTTGACGACAAGGGCGAATACCGCGGCATGGTGACGAATCATGATCTCAAAGCGGCGCTTGTCTTCCGTGAAGCGATCCCACTGCTACAGGTCAGCGAGTTGCTGCGAAGCGACCTGCCGATCATCGGCGAGGACGAAACGCTCGATGTGGTGCTGGAGAAGTTCTCCAGCGCCAATGTGGATGCCCTGCCCGTGCTGGCCGGCAGCGACGAACGAACGGTCACGGGACTGGTCACACGGGGCCGCCTGATGAAGCGATACCAAGCGGCTCTGGATCACGCCGATGACTGAACGCCAGCCGGGACGCGCCGGTCGAATCCGACGCAGCAGCGAGTTCCAAGCAGTCTTCGATGGTGGCCTCGCAAGCACGTCCGGTCCACTCCGTCTGCATGCGACGAAGAGCAAGCATGACCGCTCGCGACTTGGGCTGGCTGTTTCGCGTCGCGTCGGCAACGCTGTTCGCCGCAACCGTATCAAGCGACTCCTGAGAGTTGCCTTCAGAGTGGTGTGTGGTGGGTGGAGTTCACCGTTGGATGTCGTCATCGTCGTGCTGCCGCATGAGCCGAAGTCGCTGGATGACTACAGCGAGCATATCGAGAAGGCCGCCCGCAGCAGTTTCGCCAGTGGAGCCCTGCAATGACTCGCCGCCACTCACCGCTGGCACTATTGATGCTCATGTGCATCCGCCTGTATCAACTCACCTTGAGCGCTTTCATCGGGCAGCACTGCCGCTTCCAGCCGACGTGTTCGCGATACTCCGCAGAGGCGATCAGACGATTCGGTGCCTTCCGCGGCGGATGGATGGCGACGCGTCGTATCGGCAGGTGCCATCCGTGGGGGCAGGGTGGCTGGGATCCGGTGCCCGAGAAGCATGACGCATGAATCACCCCCCCGCCATCTTCTGCATCGGACGCAACTACGCTGCCCACGCGGCTGAAATGCAGTCTGTTCCACCAGAGCGTCCGACGGTGTTCATGAAGAACCCCGCATCCGTCATCGGCCCGCAAGACGACATCGTCATTCCACCAATCTGCCATGAGCACGGCCCTCAGGTTGATTTCGAGGGAGAACTCGCCGCGATCATCGGTCGCGACTGCCGCGATGTCGATGAATCCGATGCACTGAACTTCGTGTCCGGCTGGTCGGTCGCCAACGACATCAGCGCCCGCTGGTGGCAAAGAGAAGGCAGTGGCGGTCAATGGATCCGCGGCAAGAGCTTCGATACCTTTTGCCCGATCACGCCTCCCGTGCCCACCTCGTCCGTGTCCGACCCGCAGAACCTGCAACTGGAAACCCGCCTCAGTGGAGAGTTCATGCAGCAGGCGAACACCGCAGACATGATCTTCCCGGTCGCATCACTGATCGCCGAACTCTCTCGGGGCACAACTCTGCTCCAGGGCACTGTCATCCTCACAGGCACTCCATCGGGCGTCGGCGCTGCCTGCACACCCGCACGATTTCTGCGTGAAGGTGATATCGTCGAAGTCACCATCGAAGGCATCGGGACGCTCTGCAACCCCGTCCGGTAGGCGGCGATACGATCATCCGCGTTCGATTCCCGTCGCTCGCCTCCAGCGAAGTTACTTCCGCTCGACCCCAGCGCCCTTCCTCGCGTCTTCCGTCTCTGCTTCATGAACGGCTCGCGCGGCCATGGCGGCCCGGAATGCCTCGATTCCGGGCGGCTCGGGCAGGAATTCGTCTATGCTCACCCGCCCGGCCAGCGGCCCCATCTGCAACTCACGCTCAACAAGCGGGCGAATCCGATCGGAGGTCCGCAGGCGAAGTTCCGGCTCGAACTCATCAACCTGAGCCCATATCTGCGCCCGCTCTTCGTACGAGACCGACGGGTCAATCATGAGTTGCAAAAAGGCGATCTCGGCCGACTTGCCAAGGACCGCGACCAGATCACGCATTCGGCCGGTGCCCATCTTGGTATCAAAGTCGATCCCTTCGTGGGTCCGGAAGTACACAGTCACTTCGTTGGCGAACTTGATGGCCTCCTTGTACACCTCGGGCCGACGCTGGCCGACACCAACACGAAGTCCGTACCTGAGCGATGCGATCACGTCATTGGGTGCCATGTGCGGCTGGCGGTCGTATTCCCCCTTGGTTTCATCCATGACGAAGACATCGAGATCCTCGTTGTACTTGTGATTCGGAGGACTTGCCCCTCGGCCAAAGAGACCGTCCAGTCGATCGAGCATGGCGCGTGCACGGTCCAACTCGCCTGCGCGGTAGGCCTCTCGAATCGCCGATGACATGAAGTTCTCCATGAACGGCATGAACGTCTCGCCGCCAGCACCACGGGCATGGATGTACTTGATGTACAACTTTTCAAACATCCGGTCGATGGTGTCAATGAACCGCGGCTCTGGAATTCGGCCGGGCATTGACGGAGAATATGGGTCATAGGTGACACGCCCGGAGCGAGCAAGAGCTTGAAGCGAGTGAAGTTGCTGTCGATCGATGTTGATCGCGTGATGCTCGTTTTCATGCGTCACGCGATGGCTGCCGAGTTCGGACCCGAGCCGAGCGAAGTACAGGGCATGCGCCTGCGGGTGGCGCCAGTCCAAGGGACCGAGGTCCCGCGTGTACTCGTACATCTTCCCAGGCCTCATGTTGTACTCATCCACAAGTACGCGATGACGCACGTGGGCCAGCAGCGTCCGCCATGCCTCGGCGAGTGATTCATCGGCCCTCAACTCGTCGAGCACCATGAACAAGCCGTCATCCTGGTCTTCGAGCCTCGATACTGCATCAAGTTGTCGCGCGATCCATGATTGTTCCCGAATCGACTGCCACCAGGCGATCTTGCGAAGGAACTCGGAATCAAGTACGAGTTCTTCGTCGTCGGTGAATGGTTTCAAGCCATCGCCGAGTCGGGTGAGCAGTTCCCGCAACGTCGGCGTTCGCTGGACGGCAGCCTCCACAGTTTCGGGGGCATCCGCAATCTCCTTGATCCAGGCAATCCTCGTGTGCTGATCGGCCGGAGGCTCCCCGAGAAGTTCGTGCCACTCCTTGGCGAACTTCTGTTTGTAGTAGGGATGGGCATCATCGCTCACGCCGTCGACCTTGTGCCCAAGCCAGAACGCAAGATCCTTGTACAGGAGTGTTTCGTTCGGGTTGTATCGAAGTCCCTCGTCTCGAACGAGTCGAACTCCCTTGTTGACCCAGTCCCACCGCTCTTCCGGCGTGTTGGTCAACACCGAGATGTTGTAGGCCATGTTGTGGCCGTGAAACAGCCAGACCTGTGGGAACCGAGGCTGCAACTTGGTGATGAGCCGCGCGTCCTCGAGCATGTCGTAGTACAGCCCCTCATCCTGCATGAGATTCAGTTTGATCCAAAGGTAGTCCACCACGAGCCCGCGAAGCGCGCCGATCGCAGTCCCAATTGCAACAATCGGGGGGGCGTTTTCGACGGTGACATCCGTATATCGCAGGCTGTGTCGCTCGGCTCGATCGGAAATACCTGGCAACATCGCTCCACCGACACCCAAGCCCACCACGGCCAAGCCCACCGCACCGAATTGAATCACCCTGTCTCGCATCATGAGTCTGCCATCACCATCACTGATCGCCGCTGTACAGGGCAAGTTGCCGCCTGGTCAGAATGAACCAGCCGAGCAGCAGCGAGCCACCCCCCCAAGAGAACACCAGAACAATGCCCGAGCCGATCCGATCCCACGCAATCAGACGCCCCTGCACAAGCCGATCAACGGGCTGGACTTCGCCGAAGGCACTCAGTGCATACACCATCACAGCGGCGATGGTTCGCACCGTATCTTCGATAATCGTCTGAATCACTGCGCCGACACCTTCGCCCTGCATCGGCCCGCCGCCATACGCGTTCAGCGTAGTCGCCAGCCACGGCGCAATGCTCGCCGCTGCGTAGAGCGAGAACACAACGAGGCAGGCCACCGGAAAACTGAGAAAGGTGGAGACTGCACATGCTATGGCGGCCAGAATCATGAGTTTCAGCAGGAGCATGAACACGCCGCGAACGAAGTTTGCTCCGAATGTGCCGCCCGGATACTCGAGTTCGAGTTCATCCGGCTGCCAGAAAATGGCAAATGGCTCCCTCGGCCCAGCGCCCATCGCCACCGCTTCGAGATCGATCGGCCACATCCATTCATTGCCTTGCGGGGGCGGCACATGAGTCAGGTTGAAGATCGATACCTCCAGCGTTCCGTCATCGGCAATCGCGGTGGCTGGAAGATCGATCGTTTGCCAGACCGTGGGGATGAACGCGCCGATGGCTCCGCTCGATCGGTCCTCGCCCACCGCGAAGCCCACCGCCCGCCGATCGTGCTCATCGGAGGCACCTCCCACGAGTCTGAATTTCAGTCGAATTGGCAATCCGAGTTCCTTCGCTTCCGCCAGCCCCTCGAAGTGCAGGAGTTCCCAGGGTCGCCCAGATCGATCCAACACCGTCTCTACCAGCCGCCGCTGCTGGTCGAATTCCTCGCGGACCCGCCTGCGAAGCAGCCGCTGAAGCCCCAACGGAACATCCCCTTCTGCATAGTCCTGATACTCGGGCTCCTCGAGCAGCATTTGATTGACGCGGCCCCGGATGTCCGATTCGTCAAGTTCCTCATATACCGGCGGCATGCTCCGGTGGGCGACCAGTACATCTTCCATCAGCGCCGCCTGCTCTGAAAACTCGACTCGAGTCCGTGGCATATGCGAACTTCGCAAGTACTGCACCCAGGCGAAGGACCAACTTCCTGCAATGGTCAGCACGATGCCGCCGAGCAGCACCACACCGAGCCATTTACCAAACAGGTAGTTCGCTCGTCCCAACGGCTTTGTCACCAAGTGCCAGATGTGGCGATCACGGATGTCAAAGCAGATGGAACTGCACCCGACCAGCAGCACCAAAAGGGCTGCGATGGCAAAGGCCAGCCCGAGGCTTCGGGCAAGGTAGGCCTGCACAACCTGCGCGATCGGCGCCGACTCATCGAGCGTCAACGGCAACAGCGGCAACACAACAAGCAAGGCGACCACAAAGCCCATGGCCAGCCGTGTTCGCGATACCTCTTGAAGCAGGGTGTGCGCCACCGCCATCCAGCCCCGCCGTCCAGCCAACGCCATTTGCAGCACCCGTATCGACATCAGAAAGGTCGATAGCAGAAAGGCTATCGCGATCGGAACTCCTATCCATCGATCCCAGGTAAATAGCCAGAACAGCCATGTGAGTCCCCCCCCCACAACCAGAAGCGTACCGACGGGCACCATCAAGCCAGACCAGATCACAGCCGCGCCGATCACCATGCATACGAACATCAGCGTCCAGGCAATGCTCGTCTCCAACAGCAGCCATCGCGGTGCCCAGTCTGGAATCCAATCGCGAAGCAACACGAAGACGATCCGCTGAACATCTGTGGGTGTGCCGTCTTCATCGATCAGCGTCCCGAGTACTTCTACCGGTCCGGCGTACTGCTCCCCTTCGACCACGATGCTTCCATTCTCGCGCAGCAACGCCCCATACACCGTGGCCTCGTCACCTGTCAGAGACTGACCGATCTTCTGGGAGGCCCGTTCCCATTCGTATCTGATTGAAACGACGGATCCAAAAAACCCTGCGGATGCACCTACGATGAGAACCGTGACGAGCGTCCGGAGCCATGTTCTTCGTTGCAGCAGATCAAGTCTGCCCCACAACGCCACGAGTCCGCTCACGTTCGATCACCGGATTCATCAGTCTCTCCATCACCAGTCAGACGATCAATCATCGATTGATCAACATCTGAGGGCGATGGCTCGATCGTCGGCTCAGTCGCCGCCTTGTCAGGAGAGGAGGACTGATCGCCCAGCAGCGATTCCAATACGTCTTCGGTCGGTTCCGAAGCTTCGGGCGAGTCGACGACCACGCGAGCCGCGATGCGTTCGGGTTCCTCTTGCTGGAGTCGATCCACCAACTGTTCGCCTCGCTCCTCTTCGCAGAGAAAGGCAGCAGTATGCCCGCCCTCCGTAGCGCCGGAGGTGGCCACACGCTCGCGCCGGGCCTGCTCGACGATCTCAAGGAACAGATCTTCGAGCCGCTGCTTCGGACTCTCCACCCGCTCGATGGAGGCACCATCGACCTGGAGAACCTCCTCGATGCGATCGATGGTTGCCTGATCGAGCCGCCCGGTCCGAATGACCGTGCGTTCGGTGTCCTGCAACAACTTGTCCACCGTGCCTTCGGCGCGAATGCGGCCCCCGTACAGCATCACCATCTGGTCACACACATCCTGAACATCACCGAGCAGATGTGAACTGAGCAGAATCGTCTTGCCTCGCCCCCGCAGGCTCAGGATAAGTTCCTTCACGAGTTTGGTGCCGATCGGATCCAACCCAGATGTCGGCTCGTCCAGAATCAGAAACTCTGGATCGTTCACCAAGGCCTGTGCCAACCCGATCCGCCGCATCATGCCTTTTGAAAATTCACCGACGTGCCGGTGCGCCACACCGGAGAGTCCGACCATATCCAGCAGTTGCTCGCTGCGGCGGCGGCGTTCAACCCGACGCAGCCCGAAGAGGCGCCCGTAGTAGTCCAGAGTTTCCAGTGGCGTCAGGTATCGGTACAGGTAGGAGTCTTCGGGCAGAAAGCCGATGTGCCGTTTGACCGCGACATCGGTCGGTGGTCGGCCGAATACAGCCAATCGCCCGGCCGTCGGCCGGAGCAGACCGAGAATCATCTTGATGGTGGTGCTCTTGCCGGACCCGTTCGGTCCGAGCAGACCGAAAACCTCGCCGGACCGAATATCAAGATCGATATGGTCCACCGCGAGCGCCCGCGTTCTCATCCAGAAGTCACGGAAGGCGCGAGTCAATCCTCGCGCCTCTACTACCGCATCGCCACGCTGTGCCGTCGTCACCATTCGGCTCACCGATCCTCCCGCATGCCACGGAGACGACCATCTTCATCGATCACCAGTTGGCGGCCAGCGGCGTCACCTTTGAGTTCATCCACTCGGCGGAACACATCCACGGCGCTACCAAGCCGATTGCCCCATGTGTCCTCTTGACGCCGCTTCAGGTCAGTGCGGCGTCTGGCATCGCGGACATGCTGCTGCCCGGAGATATCCAACCGCAGCGACCCCAGCCCCAGTGGCACGTACACAAGTTCAGCATCGTCACTTGAGAGCACCTCGCTTCTGGCCTTGAGCAGTCGCTGCGCAATGATCAGTTCCGGGTGCTGTTGCCAGCCTAGAAGCAGGCTCTGGAACCGGCGTGCCTCGCTGCCGATCGTCCTTTCAATTTCTGTCTTGTACCGATGAGCGCCGCTGATCGCCTGGAAGACATCACCGCTGACGTCTCCCCCCTCGAGCCATGCATCGATCTCAGCGAGCGTCTCGTTCCCGGAACGGCCCTCATTCAATTCTGACTCGTACGTGTTGATCAACCGCTCCAGATCACTGTGCCGCTCTCCAGCCACACCAATCAACTGTTCCTGTGCGGCCTGCCTTGCGCCCTCGATGTCGGCCTCGACCCGCTGAGAAATCCGCGAGAAGTCCTCGAAGGACTTCTGAAGAAAGAGCGGCGGCTTCGGCTCGTCCAGCAAGGTGACCTCGACGATTTGAATGCCGCACTTGGTCGCGTCGAGCATCGCCTGCGACCGTTCTCGCAGCATCGCGCGAACCACATCGGAAGAAAGTGACTCTCGGAGTTCATGGAGCGTATGTCGGGCCGCAATTGCCACGGTCGCCCGCTGCAAAGCAAGCCGAACCAGTTCATCCGCCTCGGTGTCACCTACCGTCTCGAGGAATGCGTGCGGATCAACAATTTCGAATCTGGCTTCGGAGGCGATGTGCCCGATCTCCCGATCGCTGGTCAAAAAGGAACCATCCCGCTCGGGTTTGATCCGATCGGTTGCCTTGGCCTGTTTGACCGCCCGATCACGCCCTTGTACGCCGACTCCTCTTGTCACAAAGGCTTCACCATCATCGACAGTCCGCCCCTCGGCCCGAAAGACGACAAACTCGCCCACCGGCGGCGGCCAGTTCATCTGAAGCCCCGGCTCAAGTCCATCGCGGTCCAAGATGGCACCCCACAACGTGGCCACTCCGCTCTGATTCGCCTCGACCGTCTTGAAACCGGAGAAGAGAAAAAGCACCAACAGACAGAGAATGGTCACCTGCAGCAGACGAAAACTCAGTTGAAGCGCATCGGCGAGTGAGCGGTTCGCAGGATCCATGGCCTCCCGAAGCATTGCCGCGTCACCCACACCTTGCGTCACTTCCAGTCGCGCCGATGCGGCGCGCGGGGAATCGCCCTCGGGAGTGCCTGGCTCGTCACGCGGAGGCATCTTGCTCACTGGCTCACCCCGCTGCCCTCGGAGGACAGCACGTCGCCGGTGCCCTCGGCCTCGAGAAGATGCCACGGCTTCATGTCGGTATCGATGATGAACGTCGTGTTCTCGGAGA
>JASMMN010000216.1 GCA_030748155.1 Phycisphaerales bacterium | reverse complement strand
GCCGCAGAGCCGATCTCGATTTTGATCCGCTCTGATGTTTGCTCACCGATGGTGAGGTTGTAGGTCTTCTTCATGTGATGAATGATGGCTTCGTCAAAGTCGTCGCCAGCAACGCGAACCGACTCGCAGGTCGCGATGTCCGCAAGCGACATGATCGCCACTTCGGTCGTACCCCCACCGATGTCCACGACCATCGACGCGGTCGGCTCGGCAATCGGCAGACCGGCACCGATTCCGGCGGCCATCGGCTCTTCCACGAGATACACCCGACGAGCGCCTGCGCGTTCGGCGGAGTCGAGCACTGCACGCTTCTCGACCGCCGTAATACCGCTGGGCACTGCGATGACGACCCGAGGGCTGATGATGCGGGCACGCCCGGTCGCCTTGCGGATGAAGTAGGAGAGCATCGCCTCGGTAATCTCGAAGTCACTGATCACACCGTCCTTGAGCGGACGAATGGCGCTGATCGAGCCCGGTGTCTTGCCGAGCATCTCCTTGGCCTGATATCCCACCGCGTTCCCGTTGTTGAGCACGCGATTGGTGCCCTTGCGGACCGCCACCACGGACGGCTCATTCAGAAGAATGCCCTCGCCGCGAACAGCGACCAGCGTGTTGCAGGTACCAAGGTCGATTCCCATATCGACGCTGAACCAGCCGAGAAGTCGATCAAGCACGAGTCAAATCCCTCCACGCAATGGCGCGGGGGGCATCATAGACCCTCCGGCTGTACCTTGGGGATTCAGTCGAGGACTTTGAAGATGCCGCCGTCGTCCCGGCCATCGGAAGTGCTGGAGTATTCCATGTTGTGGAAGACCAGCCACAGACATCCGAGCACCAGAAAAAGAACGGCAACACCGGAAATGGCCGTAAAGACGTCCATGGTGGCCTTGGCCGATGTCGTCGCAAATCGACTCATGGATCAGCCCTGCCCAGCCAACGCGTAGGCCTTATGCCCGGGCTTGGCCAGACCGCGCGACTGGCTCTCAAGCGAGAGAATGCCCGTTGCCCGATTCAGATCGACATCGATGATTCGAAGCCGACCGATGAAGATGCCGCCGTTTCCGACAGTCAGGAGCCAACCCTTCTGTACGCCATCGCGTGAACCAGCATCGATCTCGATCATGGTTCGCCCGCCGTCTCGAGTAACGTCCAGAACCACCGCTTCCAGATTCCGGTCAGGCGCGATGCCCTCGTCCTCGGACAATCCGCCGGTGGCAATCTTGCCGTAACGGCTGGTGTACTCCTGCAGGGACAACTCCATCGCTCGCTGATCACGCTTGTACTGCGCGTTTTCTTCGCGAAGGGCTCGCTGTACGGCATCGGCGACCTGAAGTTGGCTGTCGAGTTCCGCGACTCGCTCATCCAATTCAACCCGACGCCGTTCGGCGGTCAACGCCCGCGTACGAAGCATCTCAAGATCAGAGACGAGTTTGGCAGTCAACTGCTCAGCGGATTTCAAGCTCTGCGTGAGGCTGCGCTGGCCGCGGATCTGACTCTCCCGCTCGCTCTCGGCGGTAATCAGCCTGGCCTCGGTCTCGGCAGCCCTCGTCCGACACGCTTCCAACTCGGCCACATTGGCCTGTTGCCGTTGGCTGTACTCCGTCAACTGCTCGGTCAACTGCGCTTCCCTGGTCAGAACCGCCTGCCGCTCGGAGGTCTGCTGCGAGCGGATGGCCTGTACCTGCATCTTCGCGTCCAGCGCGTCCTGACGCCAATGTTCTTGATTCATGGTCGATACGACCACCAGCGGCACCATGAACACTGCCAGCAGGGATACCAGCACGACGAAAATTTTGGTCAGAATATGCACGCGTTGCCTCTCAACGTGGATCCCTTCACAGCGGCGGTCGCGGAAGGGAAAGGGGATGAAGTACGCATTGTGCGCGTTCGGGATGGACGTGTCAATCGCTCAATTGAACGACTCCGGTTTCGATGGCACCACCGCCGTCGCGGGGTGCTCGTCTCCACGGCGAAGGAAGGCGCCGGCAGCAGCGATCCGAACCCGCTCATTGGGGTCCCCAAGCAGCCTCTCAAGCATCCGCTCGCCCTCGGAAGAGCGGTCCAGACCAAGCACGGCCGCCACCTGCATCCGGACCTCGGGCATGTCGCTGTCGCTGAATTCGATCGCCAAGGCCGGCAAGGCCATCTGCCGGTCGATTCTGGCCAGTGCCTCGGCTGCAATCAGGCGAAGTTCCGGTCCCGCCTGCCGTGGTCCCGTCGCCAGAGCCAGCGCGGCCATGGCCGGAACCAGTGTGCGATCTGAGAGCCGTCCGGCCATCTGGGAAGCCAGCGCTGTCAGTTCACCCTGTGAAGCTGGCGCGAAGAATGCGGCTCGAATGGTCTCAAGTTGCCGCCGATCGCCCAGCCGAACCAGTGCCTCGGCCAGGCCCAGTTCGCTGGCGCGAACAACCTCGGGGTCCTCCACTTGCAGCGGTCGTTTCATCGCCTCTCGCAGCAGCACCGCAGCGGTGGGATTGCCGATCTCGCCGAGAACCAAGGCCGCATTGGCGCGGGTCACACGATCCATTCCAAGCACCATTGCAGACAGAGGCGTTTGGTCAACATCGTCACCTCCGCAAACGACCAAGGCAAAGATCGCCGCCGCCCGGACGCTCTGCGAGGGATCGTCCAGCAACGGTCGAACCAGTTCGCTACTGCCACACAATCGCCGCTTGCCCAGCGCCATCGCCGAGACGAAACGGACACCTGCATTGCGATCGACCAGCCCGCGTCGAACGGCGTCCCGCAGCGGCTCAACCTCCGGCTCGAGCATCTCGATTGCATTGGCGCGAACCAGAGGCTGCTCCGAACGAGTCGCCACTTGCAGAATCGCCAGTGCTCGGGCATGCAGTGACCCTGTCGATTGGTTCCTTGGCGAAACCCGGTTCGAAGGGGTATCACATCCGGTCAGGATCACCGCCAGTAGTGCCACGTATCTCACCATGGCTCCGATCATAGTCACGCAGCCCGCTTCGAAGGGCCGACGGCGATTCGCACCACCACGAACGTGACCGCCAACAGCACGCAGAGACGTGGCAGCCAGTTCCCCCACCTCGCCTGCATCGTCTGCCCGCCGTAGCGGGGCAAATCCACCGTCATGGTGGCGGCGAGTTGCGGCTTGAGCGAAGCGACTGTTGCCCCGTCCGGCAGGTACAGGCCAGTGATGCCGGTATTGGCAACACGCAGCAGCGGCCGACCCATCTCAACGGCGCGAAAGGCCGCAGCAACGGCGTGGACGCGACGACCCGCGTTGCTGCTGCCAAACCAGCCATCATTGCTGATGTTGATGATCGCATCAACATCGACTTGCCCGGCCCGGACACACAGAGAGCGGGTCACACTCGGAACGGCATCTTCGAAGCAGATCGGAGTGGCAAGCGACCATACATCACCACTGCGGGTGGTGAGATCCAGTGGCAGTGTCCGCTCGCTCACATCCAAATCAAATCGCATCCCTGCAGCGGCGACATCCATGACCAATGATTCCAGCCAAGGCCAAGCACGAACATATGGCATCGTTTCGCCGAAAGGCGTGAGAAAAGTCTTGTCGTATCGCTGTAGCAATCCATCGGGGCTGATCAGGACCGCGCTGTTGAAGCGATCTGTCGCTTCAACGGCCCCCTTTTCGATTCGGATCCCACTCCAAGTGGGCGAGCCGACGAGCCACGAGGTTCCCGACTCCGTGGCGGATTGCATGATGAGCCGCGGCCACCGGGCCAAGGCGTCGGCCCGCGGACCGAGTTCGTCGAGCAACTGCATCGTCGCCGGATCAAAGCCCAGACCCGGCACCATAGTCTCGGGCCAGACGACCAGATCTGGATCATCGAAACTTTCGGCAGTCAGAGACAGAAACGAATCGATGTCCGCCTGCTGCCGCTTGAGCGGCCAGCCGATCTTGTTGTCTTGCGGCAGATTGGTCTGGACGGCCAGTACAACTGCCACGGGCATTTCGACAGGCACCGGGATCGGGATGATCGATGCAATCACCAGCAGTACTCCGGGCAGCACACTCTCCCATGCAAGCCGCTGCCATCGTGATGCCGTCAGCGCCGCTGCGAGCAGCCCTCCAGCCGTAAATACAAGCAGGCTGCACGCCCACACGCCGCCCATACTGGCGAGCATGATCTGGCCACTCCCCCACAACGCATGCCCGGCAAGGTGGAAGGGCCAAGCGTCGAACACGATCTCCGCTCTGATGTACTCAAGCGAAAGCCCCAGTACGCCCATGACCACGCTGAGCGGGATCACCCACCGCCATCGGTCGAGCCAGCGAAGCAAGACCGCCAAGACCGCCGGATACGCCGCCGAATAGATCGCCAACGGTGGCCACCCGGCTAAGGAGACGTCACTCACCCAGGCGAGCACAACCAGCCACGGCACTAGGAAGAATGCCCAGGTCGCCACCAGCAAGGTCCAACTGCCACGGGCCCCGACCGCCGCTCGCACGAGCAACGCCACCCACACAACGGCAGGCAGGCCGATCACGCTCGATGGAATGATGCCGGCGGGCTGAACAGCCCACCACGCGGCCGCCGCGAACGCCAGCCAGAGCAGCGTCTGCCACAGACGATCGTGCATACCCCCGCGAAGCCTACTTGCCGGCATAGTCAATGAGGCTGGAGATCTCGCTGCGAAGATCCTGCCGATCGACGACGCGATCGAGGAAGCCGTGCTTGAGCAGGAACTCGCTCCGCTGAAAACCTTCCGGAAGATCCTGCCTGATGGTGTTCTTGATGACCCGCGGTCCGGCGAATCCGATGAGCGCATCGGGCTCTGCGAGAATGACATCGCCAAGCATCGCGAAACTGGCCGTCACCCCGCCCGTCGTCGGATCGGTCAGCACCGAGATATACAGGCCACCCGCCTCATCGAACCTCGCAAGCGCTGCGGAGGTCTTGGCCATCTGCATCAATGAGAGGCCTGATTCCATCATGCGAGCACCGCCGGAGGCTGATACGACGATCAGGGGAAGATCCTGCGCCACGGCCATTTCGATCGCCATAGCGATCTTCTCGCCTACGGCCGAGCCCATCGACCCGCCGAGGAACCGAAAATCCATCGCCACCAACACCGCCTTGCGGCCCTTGATGAAGGCGGTTCCGCACCGGACGGCCTCCGTGGCGTTCGTCTTCTTCCTTGCCTCGCTCAGGCGGTCGGGATATGGCTTGGTATCTACAAAGCCCAACGGGTCGCCGGAAACAACCTCGCCGCCGAACTCGTCGAAGGAATCCGGATCGGCCAATTGCATGATCCGCTCCGGCGCGGAGATGCGAAAATGATGGCGGCATTCCGGGCAGACGCTCAGGTTGTTCTCAAGCGCCCGGCGAAAGAGGATGGCCCCGCAGGAAGCGCAGCGAACCCACAGCCCTTCCGGGACCGGCTTCTTGCGAGTGGCCGTGGCCACATCGGCATCCGTCCATGATCGAGCGGTGGGGTCAGCCATGGGCTGCGAGGATATCAATCCTCTCCCCGAATCGCCTCGATTTGTGTCGCGTAGGCATCGCTGCCGAAGATGGCCGAAGCGCTCACGAGCACGTTGCATCCAGCCTCACGGCATGTAGAAGCCGTCTTGGGCGACACACCGCCGTCCATCTGGATCCAAGCCGTCGGACCAAGGGTTTCACGCAGCATGGCCACCTTGGGCAACACACCCTCGATGAAAGTCTGTCCGGAATAGCCGGGATGAACGCTCATCACCAGAAACAACTCGAAGGCATCTTGGAGTTCCAGCACGCCATCGACCGGTGTATCCGGGTTGATCGCAAGACCCGCAGTGCAGCCTGTCGCGTGAATCTGCGCGGCGAGAGCGCGATGGTCGACAGAGGATTCGAGATGAATTGTCTGATGATCGGCACCCGCCTCGGAAAATGCCCCGATGAAATCACCAGGGCACTCCACCATCAAGTGCACATCGAGCAGAGCATCTGGTAGATGCGAGCGGAGTGCCTCGCAGATCGCCGGCCCAATGGAGAGGTTCGGCACGAAATGGCCGTCCATGACATCGATGTGCAGCGCATCGGCACCTGCGGCAAGCGCCGCACCGGCCTCCGCGGCAAGCCTGCCGAAATCGGCTGAAAGTACGGACGCACCGACCAACCGTTCACCGAAATCGGCTGATCGGGAGAACCCTTCGCTCACTGCCTCCCCCGTCTCAACCCTTGTCATGTTGCTTATATGCCATCCACTGCGCTCGGTAATCGTCCTTCACTCCGGCCGGTGCCCACTGGTAGGCCTTCTTCGCCGTCTTCGCCGCCTCAACTACATCGCCCTTCCTGAAGTGAAGCGCGGCAATCGTCTTGAGCGCCAGAGCCTGCTCCCTCGGCTTCTCGAAACGATCCAAGATCCTGGTGGCGACATCGAGCGCGAAGTCGAGCCTTCGCTGCTCATCCGGAATGTCCGGATCATCCACGATTCGATCCACCAGAAAAAGAACGCCCTCGGGGTCGCTGTCGATCCTCGCTTCGACGAACGCCGTGGCACCCTCATAGGCCGCCTCCGGATTTCTCATCTGCACCAACTGCGTTTCAAACAGATCTATCTGCGTATCGATGAAGACCTTGGGCGAGATCGCGATGATCTCCTTGGCGGTCTTCTCATATTGGCGCCAGTTCTTGCGTTCTTTGTTTCGTCGCAAATCCTCAAAGAGTGATTCAGCCTGCCGCTGCTTGGCCGCATCGAAGCGTCCCTTCATCACTTTGGTCAACGTCATGTCGAAGGACGGATCAGCGGGATGACCAATGAACTGGATGCGTCCCCGTGGGCCGACAATGAAAGCCTGTGGAACGCCTTCAAGTTTGGCGGCCTTGAACCAGGTCCTTTGGGGCCCACGGTTGCTTGAGATGGCAATCGAGTACTTGAGTTGGGGCATATTGCGATCGACCCAAGGTTTGACCTTGTCCTCCTCTTCTTCGGTGACACCGATGATCTGGAGCCGTTCGATACCCCATTCTTGCTGCAGTCGGCTGAGATGAGGAATCGACAACTTGCAGTAGCGGCATGATGTGGTCCAGAATTCGACGATGTGCACCTTGCCATCGCTCATATCGACGTCCACACCCTCGGCAGGCAGCACCCATGTCACATCACCAAACGCCGGTGCTGCGTCACCGACTTGCAACTTCGGCGCCGCTTCTGCAATTCCAGCGGCGACGAATACAAACATCGCTGCAAGCATCCCTTGGATCGGGCGTGCTTGAACACTCATACGGATCATGGTTCATGCTCCTTTGTGCGGGGGCGGCCCCCACTTCCTGTCTACAGAGTCTTGTACGAGTATAGCGCTCAACCGGTTTCCAAGGAAGCAAGCCCCGGTAGATCCGCCCCCTCGAGCATCCGAAGGCTTGCTCCACCCCCTGTGGAGATGTGCGAGAGGCGATCGGCCACGCCGGCGGCCTTGACCGCCGCCGCTGTCTCGCCGCCGCCGATGATCGTCACGGCATGGTGCTTGCGAGTCACTTCGGCCAGCGACTCGGCGAGCCCGATGGTGCCCTGATTAAAGGGAGGCTGCTCGAATACGCCAACCGGCCCGTTCCAGATGATGGTCTTCATGTCCAGTATCCGCCTCTGCCATGCCTCCAGCGTCTCGGGACCGATGTCCAAGCCCATCCAACCCGGGGGGATCCCCAACTCGCACACACGTGTGGGCACATCCGGAGCGATCTCTTGGGCGCACCGATGATCGATCGGCAGCATGAGTTCGGCACCTGAGCTCGCCGCTTCCTCGATCAGCGCTCGCGCTGTTTCCACCATGTCCTCCTCCAGCAGGCTCTCGCCGATGGTCTCGCCCGCGGCGTGCAAGAAGGTGTACGCCATCGCGCCGCCGACGAAAACGACGTCTGCCCGCGGCAGCAGGTTGCGAATCGCTGCCAGCTTGTCGGAAACCTTCGCGCCGCCGAGGATCACAGAAAACGGATGGTCTGGACTAGCAAGCGTTTCCGAGAGATATCGCAATTCCGTTTCAAGCAGCAAGCCTGCCACTCGTGGTGCACCATGCATGGCAGCGGGAACCGCCACCATCGATGCATGGGCACGGTGCGCCGTGCCAAAGGCATCATTGACGTACGCATCAACAAGCGACGCGATCGCGGCTCCGAAAGCCATGTCGTTGCCCTTCTCGCCGGCTTCGAAACGCAGGTTGTCAAGCAGCACTACCTCACCACGAGATGCCGCATCGACCGACTTCTTCGCAGCATCACCCACGCAGCCGCCACTGACGAAATGTACGGGGTGTCGCTTCCCGAGCAGCAGTTGCAATCGCTCCGCAACCGGCGCGAGCGTGAAGGCCTTCTCGAATCCCTTCCCCGCAGGGCGGCCGAGATGACTCATGAGAATGGCGATGCCGCCGTTGGCGAGGACATGGCGAATGGTCGGAATCGCCGCGACGATGCGGCGGTCATCGATGATGTGCCCCGACTCATCGATCGGCACGTTGAAGTCCACCCGGATCAGAACTCGCTTGTCGCGGCAATCGAGATCCTTCACGCTGCGCATGGACATGATTCGTCTCCGAACTGATGCGGTCACTTCCCTGCGATTCACGGCAGAGATCCGTACGGTACACGCATCATGACTTCCACTTCGAACACGCACCCGCTGATCGTGCTGGTCGGCCCGACGGCGGGCGGCAAGACGGCGTTGTCGGTTCGCCTCGGGCAGAACCTCCCTGGCGGCGGTGAGTGCATCTCGGCAGATTCCATGCAGGTCTACGAGGGCATGGACATCGGTACCGCAACGCCGACCTTGGAAGAACGAGGCGGCGTGCCGCATCACCTGCTGAGCATCGTTCGCCCGGATACACCCTTCACCCTCGATGACTGGCTTGCCGCCGCGGAAAGGACCATCGCCGATGTTCGCGGTCGACAACACTGGCCCATCATCGTCGGAGGGACCAACCTGTATGTACAAGCCCTGCTCTTTGGTCTGCTCGATGCCCCGCCGCCGGATCAGGCTTTGCGGAGCGAACTGGCGGCGATGGATCCCGCAGTGCTGCGAGCAGAACTTCAAGATCGCGACCCCTCGGCGGCCGCGAGAATCCATCCAAACGACCTCCGGCGGACCATTCGGGCTGTTGAGTACGCCCGGAACACGGGGCGAGCGCTGTCTGATGCGCAGGTCCAATGGAGTGAGGCCTGCCGCCGCGACGTCCACATCCTGGGATTGGATTGGCCGGTCGAGGCCATCAACGGCAGGATCAACGCCCGGGTTGGAGCCATGATGGACGCTGGCTTGCTTGCCGAAGTGCAGCGGCTCCACTGGTCCTCCATGCTGGGTGAGCAGGCAGCCGCAGCTGTCGGGTATGCCCAGTTGATCGATCACTTGGAAGGTCGCTGCACGCTCGATGAGGCGGTTGAGCAAATCAAGATCCGCTCACGGCGATTGGGCAAGCAACAACGGACGTGGCTGCGAAGATTTCGTGTAGTGCCCAACCTGACCTGGATTCGCCCTGCCGAAGAAGATCCGTATCCTGCTGCCATGAATGCAGTTATGTCACTCTGAGCATCTGCTCATCGAGGGGGCGTAGACGCGTTGCTGCGGTCACACGTGAATGTGCCGAGAACGCTCAAGGCTTGACAACGGACCTGCCGACGAGCATAACGCCCCACCTCGGGCAATCGTGCCCCCTGCGAACCATCACCCATGGCTACCAATCTCGTCATCGTGGAAAGCCCGGCCAAGGCCAAGACCATCCAACGCTATCTCGGCGATGGGTGGGCAGTGGAGGCCTCGGTCGGTCATATTCGCGACCTGCCGAGGCGGAACCCCAAAGGTGTCAAGGACCCCGTACCCGGGGTGGATGTCGAGCACGATTTCGCACCGACCTACGAAGTGTCAACCGACTCTCAAAAGGTCGTCACGAAGTTACGCAAACTCGCCAAGGACGCCGACGAGATCTGGTTCGCGACCGACCTCGATCGAGAAGGCGAAGCGATTGCGTGGCATCTGGCCGAATGCCTGAAGGTCGATCCCTCGCTCGCCAAACGTGTGACATTCAACGCGATTACGAAGTCCGAGATCCAAGCAGCCTTCGCCAACCCGGCGGCAATCAACATGCATCGCGTCAATGCCCAGCAGGCCCGTCGAATCATTGATCGCATCGTCGGCTATCAAGTATCACCGCTGCTGTGGCAGCGGGTCGCTGGTGGGCTGAGCGCCGGACGCGTGCAGTCCCCAGCGGTTCGACTGATCGTTGAGCGAGAGCGGGAGATCCGGGCCTTCATTCCGGACGAGTACTGGCAGACTGAAGTCAGGCTCACGCCTGAGCATGACGCCGTTGAGAAACTCGCCGCTGAGTGGGCAAGCCTGCACGCGGATGAGAAACCGCCCACCAAGAAGGTCGAGGTGCAGTGGCTCACTGCGCACAGTGGATTCACCGCCACGCTCTCGAAACTGGACGGCGGCTCAGCCGAGATGAAACTTCCACAGGAGATGTGGTCCCCCGACTGCAAAGCCGAGTCCACCCACCGTGCCGGTCTGCTGGAATTGGGCGAGGCCATCGGCCTGCTCGAACCACAACTGATTGAGACCGCAGACGAAGACGGCAAGGGACCCGCGGTTCGTACGCTTCGCATCGAGGGCGATATTGACCCCGCTGCTCGCTGGAAGGTGACGGTCATTCAGAAAAAGCAATCCAAGTCTCGCCCGCACGCCCCATTCATCACGAGCAGTCTGCAGGCCGCAGCCGCCAACACGCTCGGCTTTACCGCACGGCGAACGATGGCTTCCGCTCAAGGTCTGTATCAGGGTGTCGAACTTCCAGGCGAGGGGCAAGTCGGACTGATCACCTACATGCGGACGGACTCGGCCCATGTAGCACCCGATGCGATCAAAGCCGCGCGGGCTTTCATCGATGACACATGGGGCGGCGACTACCTTCCAGCCAAGCCCGTCGCCTACCACTCAAGCAACCGCCAGGCGCAGGAAGCCCACGAGGCCATTCGCCCGACCGATCCCAGCCGGCGGCCGGAGGATCTGCCCACGTCGATGCACGAAGACCAGCGAAAGCTCTATGGGCTGATCTGGCGACGCTTCGTCTCGGGACAGATGGTGCCCGCCATATGGGATCGCACCGAATTCAGACTTCGGCGATCCGACCGCGACACCGCCGCGGAACTCAAGGTCGCTGGCCGCGCCCTACAGTTCGACGGGTGGTATCGAGCCGCCGGTGTCCCGAGTTCCGAAACCGACCAGACGCTGCCCGACCTGCAGGAGGGTGACGAACTTTCCGCCTTCGGAATCGAACCCCGCCAGAAGTTCACCGCCCCACCGTCACGCTACACCGAGTCCTCGCTCATCAAACACCTTGAGCGGGAGGGCATCGGCCGACCGTCCACCTACGCCAGCATCATCGAAAAGATTCAGCAGAAGTACGTAGAGAAGATCGAGCGGGCCTTTCACCCGACGGCCATCGGCGAGGTCGTCACCGACAAGTTGGCCGAGGCCTTCCCGCGGCTGATGGACGTGGGATACACCCGCTCGATGGAGTCGGATCTCGACCGCATCGCCGCCGATGATGCCGACTGGGTCGCCACGCTGCACTCCTTCTACGACCCCTTCACCGAAACGCTCGCCGAAGCCTACGAGTCGATGACACACGCCCGTGCCGAAATGACGCCGGCCGACTGGAAGTGCCCTGAATGCGGTGCCCAGACGGCCTATCGGCTCGCGCGAAGCGGACGGCGGTTCCTCTCCTGCTCGGTCTATCCAGACTGCACCTTCGCCACCGGTGTCGATCGCGACGGCAAACCGCAAATGGAACAGCGGGTCAACGTCGCCTGCCCAGAAGATGACTCCCCGATGATTCTCCGACAAGGACGCTTCGGGCCATTCCTTGCATCGGTCAATTACCCGGATGTGAAGATGGTGCTCAATGTGGACAAGAAGGGTGGATTGAAGGTTCCTGCG
>JASMMN010000215.1 GCA_030748155.1 Phycisphaerales bacterium | reverse complement strand
CATTCGATCCGGCCTCGCGGATGTGATATCCGCTGATTGAGATGCTGTTCCACCGCGGCAGGTGGCGCATCGCATGTTCGATCGTGTCCACCACCAGTTTCACAGATGCTTCCGGGGGATAGATGAACTCGTTCTGGCTGTGGAATTCCTTGAGGATGTCGTTCTGGAGCGTCCCCCCGAGTTGCGCCGGGTCGATGCCTCGCTGCTTGGCCATCGCGATGTACATGGCCCAGATCACGCACGCCGGACCGTTGATTGTCTGGCTTACCGTGACTTCGTCGATCGGGATATCCGCATACAGCCGGTGCATGTCTTCGATCGTGTCGATCGCGACGCCACAGCGCCCAACCTCACCCATGCTGAGCGGGTCATCGCTGTCGCGGCCCATGAGGGTGGGCAGATCGAAGGCGGTGGAGAGACCGGTGTTGGTGCCCTTGGCGTTCTCAAGCAAGTACTTGAATCGCCTGTTCGTGTCATCAGCGCTGCCGAATCCGGCGAACTGCCGCATGGTCCAGCGGCGAGTGCGGTACATGCCCGGGTGTACGCCCCTGGTGTAGGGAAACGCGCCAGGCTCGCCGATTCGCTCGTGTGGTTGGTTCGCGTCGCCGGGTGCTGTGGTGGGAACCTGATCGGGCCCATAGAGCCGGTCGATGACGTAGCCCGAGAGACTCACAGTGGCCGCATCGGCCGAGCCGTCGCCGGCACGCTGCGTGGTTGGGGTCTGGTTGGATGTGTTCATGTGCAATCGCCTTCCATGAGCAATGTGGGAGGGCGATTTTACATCGATTCAGGCGGGGCTGGGCACATCCGGCTTCGATTCGGCCTCCTGACCATCGTCAGCATCATCGAGCAGGTCTATTGGGGGCGGCGGCGGTACCGGGGGTGGCGGCGGTACCGGGGGTGGCGGCACTACCGGGGGTGGCGGCTTGTCTTCACCGGAGTTGTCAACCTTGGACGCTTCTTCGGTCGCGGTTGGCGGGGATTCCCGATGGGGATCGACGCCCTCTTCCGAGATTCTCCGGAATGGCTCGCTCGGCACGGTGGCGTGGTGGGCCGGCACGGTGACGCGGCCGCCGGCCTTGACGATCTCCCAGTGCATGCTCTGCACGTCCTTGTCGCTGCCCTTCGGGGTCCACATGTCGAAGAAGTGCAGGATCAGATCGCTGCCATTGGGAACGTCCACCTCAAAGACCCGATTCCCGCTGCGAATGTCAGTTACCCACACGCGGCGGGTATGACCTGTATCGGTCCACGTCATGGTGGAGATGGGGCCTGTGGATACAGAGGTGTCGGCGTCAGTCCCTTTCGTCGCTAGTGGCTCAGCAGGCTTTTTCGGTTCTGGTTCTACCGCAGGTGTTTCCACAGGTTTTTCAGGTTTGACTACTTCCATCGCAGGTGTTTCTACAGGCTTCTCGGGTCCGGTGGACTGCGGTGTTGGTGCTGCGGCAGGCTGATCTGTTTCGGCTGGCTTGCTTGCATCATCAGCCGCCGGGACATCGGTCGGCAGATTGGGTTTGGCGGCAGCTTCCGGAAGCGGCACATCCAAGGGTTCCACTTTGCGATTCGGATCTGGTGGTGTATAGGCTTCGGGCGATCGAAGGAAGACATCGATGCGGCGGTTCCAAGGTGCTGGCACATCAACGCGTTTGTCGAGGTGTCCGATCACATCACCAATCGTGTGAAGCGTGTATTTCATGTAGTCCGGTGCTTCTGGTTTCTCGTGGCGATGTTTGTCCATGAAGAACTCAATGGACAGTTGCTGGCCGACCGGGATATCGACCTCGAAGACGGTCTCGCCGGTTCGGGTATCAACGATCGCCATCGTTTTCGGGGCAGTAGCCGTGGATTGGAACGTCATCGGGCTCCACGTTCCTGCAGCCATTGGCATGTATCCGCCATCATGCATGGTGCATGCCGATCCGAGCAGGACCAGCATCATCGTGAGGGCGGCGGCAACGAAACGACCATGCATCGAGGGGGTCTCCTTGGGAGGGTACGGCACGAGTCCATCCTAACTTGGATAACGCAGGGGGTCAGGTACTGGGGCCGGACTCTTGGGAGCTCTGGGTCGACATGTAATTGGATCGGCAGGGGGTTGGTCCCCGGTATCCGACCCCTTCCGCTAGCCTGCGCCGATGCCGCCATGCCGCATCGGCCACGGATACGACCTCCATCGACTGGAACCCCGAGCCCCGGAGGGGGCTGGCCGGCCGTTCGTGCTCGGCGGCATCCTGTTTGACCATCCGACCGGTCCGATCGGACACTCCGACGGCGACGCGGTATTGCACGCCGTGACCGACGCCTTGCTCGGGGCACTCGGCGAGCCGGACATCGGGCAACTGTTTCCGGACGATGACCCCCAACTCGAGGGGGCCCAGAGCGACACCTTTTTGTCAGAGGCGGTGCGGCGAGTTGAAGATCGCGGATTCGCTCTTGGGAACATCGACATCACCGTTCTCTGCGAGCGGCCCAAGATCGGCCCCCGGAAGGATGAGATGTGCGCGAGGATTGCAGCGATTCTGGGCTGTGAGCGAGATCAAGTGAATCTAAAGGGCAAGACCCACGAGGGCGTCGATTCCATCGGCGAGGGGAAGGCCGTGGAAGTTCATGTGGTGGCCCTGCTTGTCTCAAGCGACGAGCGGGGCAAGGATCACTCCTGATGCTTGCTGCCATGATTCTTACCGTGATGACACTGCTGGCCACCAGCGAGGAGATCGCTCCGCCCCCAGCCGAGGTCGACGCCGCCTTGCGGGCCATTGAGGCTGCTGGGGACGATCTGCACGCCTTTACGGCCTCCGTCGCCTCCCGCAAGGATGATGCCTTGCTTGGTCGCAGGGATATTCGCACCGGCAGCCTGGTTTACGAGGCGAACGGGGAACAACCGAGACGATTCGCCGTCGACTTCGATGTCCGTATCGTCAACCGCCGCCGCCGGGAGGAGTCCAAGCGAATCATCTTCGACGGCAGTTGGCTCGTCGAGCGTGATGATGCCTCCAAGCAGTTCATCAAGCGGCAGATCGTGGCGCCCGGGGATACCGCCGATCCAACGCGTCTGGGTGGAAGTTTCCCGCTGCCGATTGGTCAGAAGCGAGACGATGTCCTGAAACGCTACTCGGTGGAGTTGCTTCCGGGCGTTCCTGACACCTTTGTCGTGCCCAAGCCGGATGGCATGAACCTCGTTGGGCTGCGGTTGACGCCGCGGGAAGGCACGGTCAAAGCCAGAGATTGGTCTGCGATCGACCTGTGGTACGACGGCGCGACGTGGTTGCCCATCGGCGTGATTGCTACCAAAAGCAATGGCGATTGCCGCCGCATCAGGTTGACGAACATGAAACGGCACGAGACGCTTCCAGAGGCGTCCAAGCAGTTGCTGTCGATCCATGAGCCGGGCGAGGGCTGGTCGGTCGATGTGCGGCCATGGACCGAGTGATCAGCCCCTGCTGAGGCGATCGTCTTCGAGCATCTTCTTCATCGACCGGTCCATCAGCGTCGGTCGCAGCATGCGAACCGCCGCGGACAGGCGAACAAGACGGCTGGTCCAGACCTCGGGCACCGGCCGCTGCAGGCACTTGACGATGGCGGCGGCGACCCGCTCAGGCGATTGCCGCAGGAATCTCGGTGTGTGATCGATGCCACTGCGACCGCTGTCGCGGCCGCTGAGTTCGGCGGACACATCGAAGAACTCGGTGATGGTTGTGATCGGATGGACCGTGGAGACATGGATGCCGACCGGCGCAAGTTCCAGTCGCATGGCCTGGCAGAAGAGATCCTGCGCCGCCTTGGTTGCGGCATATGCCCCGTGATAAGGGGGCGCGAACTTCGATACACACGACGCCGATGCCAGCAGGTGGCCTCCGCGGCCATGTTCGATCATTCGCTTGGCCGCTTCGCTCAGCAGCATCTGCATGGCGAAGAAGTTGACTTCGAAGATTTCACGCAGTTCGGCTGCCGTCGTGGCGTGCGCAGTGCGGTCCAAGCCACGACCAGCGTTGGCAAATACTGCCCAGGGTGGTCCGAAGGCCTGCTCGGCGGCATCAAGGAGTTCGTGTGCATGATCGCCTGCTGTTACATCGATCTGAACGGCGATACCGCGATCGAGTTGTGCGCAGATAGTGTGCAGTGGATCGATTCGCCGCCCGGCAAGCACGACGGGCATACCAGCCTTCCCGCAGGCCAACGCTGTTGCAGCGCCAATGCCGGTACCGCCTCCCGTGATGACGATCGGCCGCCCCTCGAGTTGCACACGCTTCCGCATCGTCAGGTCTGCAGCACGCCGGTGCGGTACTCACCCTCGATCGGGAAGGTCGAGGCGATCTGCAGGGCCGCGGCGAGTTCTTCGCGGGTGCGGTGTGGCTCGATGATGCGGTC
Source organism: Phycisphaerales bacterium (assembly GCA_030748155.1). Classification (GTDB taxonomy): domain Bacteria; phylum Planctomycetota; class Phycisphaerae; order Phycisphaerales; family SM1A02; genus UBA12567. The sequence goes on along the minus strand of JASMMN010000215.1, from coordinate 13,301 downwards.
CACCCATTCGCGAGCGGCACCGTAGCGGATGTCCTGCTGCTCGTTGTAGGACGCGGTGATTGCTTCCAGAAGTTGCTTTCGCTCGTCTTCGTCGACTTCTTCACCGGCACGCTTGCGCGCGGCCAGATCGATCTGAAGCAGGGTGCCAGCCGCGCTCTGGGCACTCATGACGGCGCACCTGCTGCTCGGCCACGCGAGTGTCAGGAAGGGATCGAAGGCCCGACCGCACATTGCATAATTGCCCGCGCCGTAGGAGCCACCCGTGATGAGACTGATCTTCGGAACGATGCTGTTGCTCATGGCGTTCACCATCTTGGCACCGCTTCGGATGATGCCGGCCTGCTCACTATCTCGGCCGACCATGAATCCAGTCGTGTCGTGCATGAAGATAAGTGGGATGTGCTTTTGGTTGCAGTCCATGATGAACCGCGCCGCTTTATCGGCGCTCTCGACGTAGACCACCGCCGGCATGTTCATCGCACGATCGGGCCCATCTCTTCCACCAGGCATGACGCGGTCGGTGAGTTTTCGCTGATTCGCCACGATTCCGCACGGCCATCCATTGACGCGGGCATATCCACAGACGATAGAGGCACCGAACTCAGCCCGGTATTCGTTCCATGAATGCTCATCCACGATGCTCCGGAGCAACTCCACGACGTCATACTGCTGCCGCGGATCAGCGGAAAAGATGTCATATACCGCGTCGGGCTCGCGAGCAGGTGGTGCCGCCTCGATGGGCGCATCCTGCATCGGTGGCGTCTTCATGTCAGCGAGCATGAGGTCACGCAGCCGCTTCAGGCAGGATTCGTCGTCGGGTTCGCGGTAATCGATCGTACCTGAGATCGCGGCGTGCATTTCGGCCCCGCCGAGTTCTTCGCTGTCTACATCCTGACCAATGGCCGCCTTGACCAGTGCCGGGCCGGCGAGGTACAGGCCGCTGCCCTCCGTCATCAGAATGACATCCGAGAGCACCGGCAGGTAGCCGCCGCCGGCGACGCAATTGCCCATGATCGCGGCGATCTGCGGGATACCCGCGGCCGAAATGACAGCGTTGTTGCGAAATATGCGTCCGAAGTCATCGGTGTCGGGGAAGACGTCCTCCTGAAGTGGAAGAAAGACACCGGCGGAATCAACCAGATAGATCAGTGGCAGGTGACCGCGAAGAGCGATCATCTGAGCACGGATGATCTTTTTGCAGGTCATCGGGAAGAAAGCGCCCGCTTTTACCGTGGCATCATTGGCGACGATCATGCACAGGCGGCCACCGACCGGGGCGATGGTCGTGACAACACCAGCTCCAGGCGCGCCACCATACTGCTCGTACATGCCCCACGCGGCGAAGAGGCCGCACTCGAAGTTGTGGCCCTCTGGATCGATCAGGTGTTCGATGCGTTCCCGCGCGGTCAATCGACCATGACGATGCTGCCTGCCGATACCACGCTCACCTCCACCGAGCCGGATGTCGGCGGCGTTGCTCAGATACTCGTCGGTCGCAGCGCGGAGTTCGCAGGGTGGGGCTGTCATCGGGGCGTTCAGGATACCGCTTGCTAGTCGGCGCGGCGAACCCGCAACTTGATGACCCGCGTTGGCTCGGCCTCCAGCACCCGGAAGTCGAGTTGTTCTTCGCAGAATGATTCGCCGACCGCCGGGACATGGCCGATTCGGGCGGTAAACCAGCCACCGACGGTGTCGTACTCGTCGTCCTCGGGCAACTCGGAATCCACGACTTCATTGAAGTCATCGATGTGGAAGCGGCCGTCCACTTCCCATATCCCCTCGCCGACTGCGTGCAAGACGGGCTCATCCTCGTCGTCGTCACCCTCATGCTCGTCGTAGATCTCGCCGACAATCTCTTCAAGCACATCTTCGATCGTGACGAGCCCGGCCGTACCACCGTACTCATCAACAACGATGGCCATGTGTACTTCGGCTTGTTGAAAATCAGCGAGCAGATCGGCGACCGGTTTGGTTTCCGGGATGACGATGGGCCGGCGGAGCAGGGGGCGGAGTTGAAATTCCGAGGCATCTTCGCCAAGGAAGGGAATGAGATCCTTGACGTACAGAATGCCCGCAATGTGATCAAGGTCTTCTTCGAAGACTGGTATGCGCGAATGGCCTGCGGTCAGGATGAACGCGCGGATGGCACCGAGGTCATTGGTTATTTCGATACCTTCGATGTCGGTGCGGGGCGTCATGACCTCGCCAACGTCGGTCGTCGTGAAGTCGAAGACATTCTCGATCAGCGTCTTGGCTCCCTCGGCCAGTTCACCTTCACGCTGTTTGGCTTCGATGCTGCGAAGCAGTTCGGCCTCCGCCTCGCCGGACCGGCCGTTCTGTTGGAGAGTCGCTCCGCTCAGTCGCTTGACTACCTCGTTGACGAAGGCCGACACCCATGTGAGCAGTGGTGAGACGAGGGCTGCAATGCGGATGATCCAGAGGCACCCTCGCAGCAGGCTGCCACCGGCCCAGCGGGCGATTGCCGGCGCGATGATGGAACTGCCCAGCCAGAGCAACGGGACTGCCGAAATGCCCGCTGCGAACATCCGCCCTCCCCAGTCTGAGACAGTCGATGGACTCCATCCAGCCAGAGCCGTGACCCAGACCGCGAGGAAGATCATCTGGAGGCAGCAGGCCAGCAGCGCCATCACATCGGCAGCGCCCTCGATGCGGGCGTCCAGATGCGCACGCAACGATTCGCGTCCGGTCTTTTCCAGATGCTCGGTCAGTTCTGATCGCGGTCCGTTGCGAAGAACACGCTCCAGGGCCGTACACCAGGACGCGAGGAACAACGCAATCAATGCGAGGAAGGTAGTCATGGTTTTCGATCTTCCGTCATGTACACCCGCGCGTGTCCGATCATGGCGAGCAGGCGATCTTCTTCGGCGTGCATGGCGGCAGCAGTCGTTTCATCGTGATCGTCGAACCCGCAGCAGTGCAGCAGGCCGTGTACGACGTACAACAGCAACTCATCATCGGCCGAGTGGCAGTGGACTTGGGCAGCGCGGTCAGCCTCATCCAGGCAGATCGCGATATCCACATCGATCGGTCCTTCTGTGGATGCTTCGAAGGTGATGACATCGGTGGAGGTGTCAACACCGTGCCACCGCGTGTGCAGGTCGATCATGGCCGCGTCGTCGATGACGCTGATATCGACTCGCGCCATGTCGCGTGGCAGCAGCGGCAGGATTTGCTCGACGTGCTCGGTCAACCCAGCAATGCGGCGCTTGCCGAGAAGGCTCGAACAAATGGTCAGGCCGGTGGGTTCTGGTGCGGGGCGAGGCGTCCGTTCAGGGGGGACGTCGCCCTCGGCCGACGAGCCGGGCTCGTCTTGGTCGTCGCATCCTCGTATGGGCTGCGAACTGCAGGGGGTGTTCATCGGTGTGTTCCGTGCGGCGGGCTGGAAGGGGCCTCGCCGCGTCTCCTCGAATGTTCTAGACAACCGCTCAGCCTACCTTGCCGGGCGGGTGCGGACCACCTCAAAGGTCAGGATGGGGCTCCTACCACGGTGGCGGCCGCTGTAGAGCGGATCCGGGACTCAAATTCTGGTCGGAATTTCTCGACGATGGTTCGGGTGGACCAACTGGTTCCGTCAGCGAGTCCACAGATCGTGGTGCCGGGCATGGAACCCATTGAACCCGCCACTTCGGTCAGCAGATCGAGATCGCATGGCCGCGCCTGGCCGCGTTCGATTTTGAGAAGCAGTTTGTAGACCCACTGCGAGCCCTCGCGGCAGGGCGTGCATTGACCACAGGACTCATTCTTGAAGAAACGGGCGATGTTGCGGGCCACCATCACCATGTCTGTGCCTTCGTCGAACATGATCGGGCAGGCCGTACCGAGGCCCATGATGCCGTACTTGTGGCCGATGTCGAAGTCGAGTTCGGCACCGAACTCACTGCCGTCGAGTACGCCCATGCTTACGCCGCCCGGGATGCAGGCCTTATAGGCACGCCCACCCTTCATGCCTTGGCAGTAGTCATCACTTTCGACGATGTTCTGAATTGGCGTACCAAGACCGACTTCGTACACGCCGGTTCGGTTGACGTGTCCGGAGACGCCGACCAGTTTGGTGCCGTATGAGGCGGGCTGTCCGATGGTTGACTCGACGCCGAGGCTGGTATACCAGTCCGCACCACGTTGGATGATGTCTGGTACAGCCGCGAGCGTTTCGACGTTGTTGACGATCGTGGGGCGGCCAAAGAGCCCCTTGATCGCCGGGAAGGGCGGCTTGATGCGAGGCCAGCCGCGTTTGCCTTCGATGGCCTCGAGCAAGGCGGTTTCTTCGCCGCAGATATAGGCACCGGCACTTCGGTGCAGGTGACAGTCGACCAAAAAGTTCACCTCGCCTTTGAGCAGGCCCTGCGGCCCGAAGATGCCCAGTTCATAGGCCTCTTCAATGGCCTTTCGCATGACGTCGGCTTGTTGGCGGTACTCACCGCGGAGAAAGAAATAGGCCGTGTCCAGTCGGCATGCCCAGCATGCGATCGCAACACCTTCGAGGATCATGTGTGGATCGAAGTCAACGAGCAGTCGGTCTTTGAAGGTGCCCGGCTCGGCCTCGTCGCAGTTGACGGCCAGATATCGCCTTCCACCGTCGGGCTCGGGCAGGAAGCCCCACTTGACACCTGCGGGAAAGCCAGCCCCGCCGCGGCCGCGCAACATCGCTTCCTTGACGGTCTGGATGACATCGCTCGGGTCCATCGAGATGGCCTGCCGCCACGCCTCGTATCCGCCGGTCTTGATGTACTGCTCGCCCGTGATCCGCACCCGCTCGGCGGGGTTGCCCCACGGCCAGGTCGGGATGCGTTTGGTCAGCACCGGTTCAGTCAGAAACATCGTCATCCTTCCTCGTGGTGGGCAATTCGATCTCGTCAATGGTGGTGCGGCGAAGCGTGACACCGTCTTCTGTCCGCTCTTCGACAGTGCGGGATACTTCCTGCCGCGTGCCTTCTTCGGCGGGCGTGCGGACGCCCTTGATGATGTATCCGGCAAACTCGCCGAGGCATCGCATCAGTGGTTTGCGTCTGGCAGCCATCACGTTGAGAGCCGATCGATGACTTGATCGATGGCCGAGATGGTCAGGTCGTCGTAGCGGTCGTCGTTGATCAGAGCGGTTGGGGCCGTGTCGCACGAGCCGATGCACTCAAGCGTCATCAGTGTGAACTTCCCATCTTCAGTTGTCTCGTGTGGCTCGATACCGAGACGATTGCGGATATGGTCAAGAATGGCTTGATGACCGCAGGCTTCGCACGCGATCGATTGGCAGATGGCGATGATGTGCTTGCCAACCGGATGTGTGTGGTATTCCTCATAAAAGGTGGCTGTATCAAGCACCTGCGAAGGCTCAAGTTCGAGGAAAGCCGCGATTTCCTCCATCGCCTGTCCGGGAATCCAGCCGTAGACCCGCTGCACATCGTGCAGAATCGGCATGAGCCCGCCGTGGAGCGTTTCATACTTGGGAAGGATGTCATTGCGGTACTCGGCAAGCATCTCTTCGCTCAGGTACGGCTCGCTGCGACGCGGGATTTCCATGGTTGCAGATGGTTTGACGGTCCAAGACATTGCCGTCCTCCTAGCGGTCCAACTCGGCCGCGATGACATTGATCGAACCCAAGATGGCTACGAAGTCGGCCAGTTGGTGTCCTTCGAGCATACGCGCAAACGTCTGGTAGTTGATGAACGAGGGTGCTCGAACGCTGACTCGCCACGGCGTCCGGCCGCCATCTGACACAATGAAGAAGCCGTATTCGCCATTCGGCGCTTCCATCGCAGCGTACAACTCGCCGATCGGGGCTACAAAGCCTCGGTTTGACATGATGAGTTCAAAGTGCTGAATGGTTCCTTCGATCGAGCCATACACATCAGGCTTGGGTGGAAGAACCGCCTTGCCTTCCGGATCGACGTTGACGGGGCCAGCGGGGATGTGGTCGATCAGTTGCTTGATGATGCGAGATGACTGCTTCATTTCCTCAAGTCGCACCAGATAGCGGCACAGGCAGTCGCCATCCTGGGCGATCGGAACATCGAACTCCACAGCAGCGGCACCATCGCCGTCCCAGTTGTCCGCGTAGCAGAGGTTGGGCTCGTCCTTGCGGAGGTCGCGGGCCACGCCCGAGGCGCGGGCGAGTGGACCGGTGAGCGACCAACTCGTAGCCTCCTCGGCTGTCAATATGCCAACGCCCTTGACGCGATCGATGAAGATTCGATTGCGGTTCAGAAGTGTCTCGATATCGGTGATGGCTTTGGGCAGGCGAAGATCAAGGAAGTGGTGGATCATCTTCTTGAAGATGTCCTCATCCGGGATGTCCCGGACGACCCCACCGACGCGGGTGTAGTCCGGATGGAATCGCTGTCCGGTCAGAAAATCGATGATGTCGTAGATGAACTCGCGTTCGTTGAAGCCATAGAGGAATCCGGTGAAGGCACCGAGGTCGAGCGCGGCGGCGCCGACGCAGAGGAGGTGCCCCTGAATGCGGCCGAGTTCCATCAGAATGGTGCGAAGCACCTTGCACCGCGGTGTCAGTTCTATATCGAAGAGTTTCTCAACGGCGTTGTGCCAGATGATGTCGTTGCAGATCGGTCCGACGTAGTCCATGCGACTCGCAACACAGACGAATTGATTCCAGCTCTGGTGTTCGCCGAGTTTCTCGAAGCCGCTGTGCAGATATCCGATGTGCGGTGTCGCCCGCACCACCCGCTCGCCATCGAGTTCGAGTACCACCCGCAGGGTTGTATGCGTCGCAGGGTGCTGCGGTCCGAAGTTCAATACCCATCGATCACCGGCTTCGGGTCGGTCCTTGAGGTAGTCCACATCATCGACATCGACATCCCAAGGGGCTGCGGGTGTAAGCGTGTAGGGCATGGAACCGGGCAGTATAAAGGTGCGGGAGCCGGAAGTTGGAGTTGCTCACCAGCCCCTTAGCTGTTCAGCCGCTCGGGACTCAGACCTCGGTGCCTGACCCCCTCCGCAGTCATCACAAGAGCGGCGGATTCGGTATCGGCGAGTACACGACGGTGCAGTTGGAGATCGTGCCGGTGTGGAGTTTGCCATACTTGTCGAGAATCTCGCAGGTCTCACCGTTGCGAGCGCAGCCTCCGAGGCCGTTGCACCGGGATGTGATGGTCTCCGAGAATCCACTACCGCTGCAAGTGCAGATGCACATACAGCGATGCGTTGGTGCCAAACCCCCATCATCACCGACCCACAGGGATTGTCCGCTCGGGATCCGAATGAGTTCGCCCTCCACGCTCAGCATGAAGATGGCCGAGTCGCCGAGATTGCTCAGTGTCCCACGCGCGATGGTTTTACCGGCTTGAAGATGCCCCGGGCCGAACCGCCCTTGCCCGTCACAGAAATCGCCAAGGGCCTCCAGAGGTGGCTGCAGGGCAGCATCACCTTCGGTGGGTGCGTGCCAAGCGACTGCAATCTCGATTGGCGCTGCGTGAATCTCGTGAATGACGATCGGTGGTGCGGTGATGCTTGAGCAGGGATCGATCGCAGTTCCATCCAGACCGCCGCTGACGAGCGCAAGAATCGTTGCAGTGAACATCAGAGAACCTCCAAGTAAAGACCGGCCAAATTGCCGAGCCGCGGGACGCTACTTGACGATTCACCTACTTCCGCAAACTATTGCCAAAACGCATCACACCCGAAAGATTGCGCCCATCTTTCGACCCATCAGTACCGAAGCACCGACGAGTGTGACGGCGAGCAACGCCATCGCCCACACGCCCATCGCGCTGGCAATGCCGGGACCGTCGCCGAGCCGTTCAAAGAGGACGTAGATGGCTTTGGTGATCGGGTAATCCGATTCACGCTGAGCGAGAATGAGCGAGTCGCTGACTTCGAGCATGGCAAATGAGAAGGCCAGCAGTCCGCCGGCGATCAGGTTTGCCGTAATCAGTGGGATCACGACGGTGCGAATCGCCCGTGTGCGGGAAGCGCCGAGATTGAGTGCCGCCTCCTCGAGTTCGCCGCTGGTCTGCTCCAGCCCCGCCACGGTCGATCGGACGATGTAGGGAAGCCGCCGGACCGCGTAGGCGATCACAAGCAGCAGCATCGGGTTCGGGTCGGCTCCGACAACGCTGATAAAACCCTCAAGCGGGTCATCCTTGCCGAAGGGCCAACGGAGCGTCATGGCGACGTAGCCGAAGGCCATGACCAGCCCCGGCACCGCCAGCGGAAGCATTGCGAGTGCATCAACCAGCCCGCGGCCTCGCACCTTGACTCGGACGATCAGGTATCCGATCGCCAGCCCGGCGATCAGGTCGATGCCAATCGCGATGGACGAGTACGCAAGTGAATTGCGGATGGATCCACTCGCAAGTGGATGCGAGAGGGCAGTATCGAAATTGTGCATGGTCCATTGCGTGGGTACGACGCTGTCGTACCAAGCCCCCTCGACCGAGAGTGATGCGAGCACCACACTGATGTGCGGAAGCATCGCGGCAAAGGTGACCCCGGCGAACAGGGCGATCGCAGCGATACTGCCGATCTTGCCGAGTTTTCGTGGAACAGAGCGGATGGATGCCTTGGCGTACATCGTGCTGGCGCGGCCACCGAGAAAGACCTTGCCGATCAGATAGGTTCCGGCTGCGACGATCAACAGCACAGCCGTGAGCGCATAGGGCTGCGTCGAGCCTTCCATTTCCTTGATGCCGTTGAAGATCTGCACAGGCGTGACCTGCTGATAGTCGAACATCAGCGGTGTGCCCAGTTCGGTGAACGACCAGATGAAGACGATGGTGCCGCCCGCAAAGAGGCCCGGTCGAATCAGCGGCATGACGATCTGACGCAGCCGCCTCCACGCAGAGGCGCCGAGTCCCGAGGCTGCTTCCTCAAGGGCGGGGTCGAGATTGGCCAGTGCCGCCGCGGCGTTGAGATAGATGATCGGATACAGGTGCAGGGCCTCGATGAGTACGATCGCCCAGAAGCCCCCGTGTCCGATGAAGTCCACCCCCCGGTCGGTCAGCCCAAGCCAAATGAGTAATTCACTGATCGCCCCGTGGCGGCCGAGCAGGTGATGCAGGCCAATTGCGCCAACGAAGGGCGGCAGGATGAGTGGCACCAGAATGACAGCATTGAAGGCGGCCTTTCCGGGGAAGTCGCACTTGACCGATACCAGGGCCAGCGGAATCGAGATGAGAAGGGCAGCCGTCGTCGTGAATACTGCGATTCCCAGCGCGTTGAGCAAGCCGATGCGGGTAGACGGGTCTTTGAGAACCGTCAGCACGTGATGCAGCGTGAAGCCGCCGTCCTTCCCCTCGAAGCCAACGGCTACCGTGAGCCAGATCGGGTAGATCAGGAAGAGCGCAAAGCCCAACAGCACAAGGGCGAGCAAGAGATAGGACCCAAGCCGGGCGCGTCGCATGGCCGGCATGGTAGTGCAGCAGAAATAAGGTCAGGTACTGCCCACGGGGGTGGGGTGGGGATCACCCACAACAGTTCATCTGTGGCAAAGGCCCCGGGGCGGCCACGGAATCCTTCTGCGGTTCAGGGCGCGAGCCAAGCATCAATCAGAAGATAGAGATCGACCGCGTCAACCATGCCCGAACCATCCAGATCGGCTCCGCAGAGATCGCACGATCCCCACCGTCTCAGCAGTTCCAGCAGATCGAGCACGCCGATGGAGGCATCGCCGTCCACATCGGCATCGATGACCGGATCACTGCCATACCACGCGATGCCCACGGGAATGTCATCGCCCCCAGAATCGCCCCCGGAATCGCCATCGGGGCGCGTGATCTGCAGGATGTACCGCCCCGGCTGCAGGCCGGTGATAAAGAGGTGTTCGACGTTGTCGACGGTGCTGCGGCTCGCGATGTTTCCGCCGTCGAAACTGTCTACCCCGCGGACGCCGATCAGCGTGGAGATCTCGCCGTTTGCGGTCAGCCGCAACAGTTCCAAATCCATGTCGGCGAGGGTGAAACTACCGAAGTTGTTCGCAACGACGCGGTTCCAAGTGATGAGGGCGGAGAATTCAGCGGTGGTTCCGGCCGATTCGATGAGCCACGAACGCTGCTCATCGGGTGAGATGGTCTCCAGCGACCAGCCAGCCAGCCCAGCAGGGGCTTCGCCCGATGCCGCCCCCGGCTGCTGTCCTGCAGACATCACCAGATGCGATTGGTTGACGTCGAGGTGCCCGGCACCGACGGTGGCATCCAGTGGTCGATCAGTCAGCCCCCGCTCGTTTCCGTCCTCTACTGCGCTATTGGTCCATGTCCCCCCGGACACACCACTGTGACTGGCGGAGACCATGAGGATCGCCTTGACGACCTCTGGGGCTTCAGCCTCGACCGGAAGCGATTCGTCATCGCGTACCTGCTGCACGAGTATGGCGGCGGCAGCCGAGATGGTGGCCGTTGCCTCGCTGGTTGTAAAGAGCGGTCCGGTGATATCGGGTTTCATCCGCCCTGCGCCGTCATAGCCCGCTGGCACATCGCCCGACGCGTGCTCGCCGTCGCGGCGGCCCACGGCGATGGTGTTGAAGCCATAACTGAGCAGAGGCTGCTGTTGATCGCTGTTGTTGAGGCCCACAACAACGATGACATCATCTCGCGACACCACCCAGTCCAAGCGGCGGAGCAGATCGTGGTCGGCTTCAGTGTTTCCAGTTGTTCCCACCCAAGCGTGATTCCAGATTTTCTGAGCACCCATGGCTTCATCGGGCGGTGTTCCTGCCCCCTGTCCAGAGTGCATGTAGCCGGAGGCCTTCCAACTGTTGACGGTCCAGGCATTGATGAAGGTTACTCCCGACGCTATTCCATCTTCGAGGCTGTAGCACTTGCGACCAACCATGGTGGCGTGGCTTGACGGTGAGTTGGTACCACCCGAGCGTTTGGCAATGAACTTTCCGTCGAACTCTGCGGGAATCGACGAGTTGTCGAATGCCACGTAGCGACCGTTCCCGTCGGCAGCCTCGACTTGTCCAATGATGACATCGGTGCCATCCGGTACGTTCTCGGCGCCGATCCTTGCCGCCAGTTCGGTCCACCCGCACCAGTCGCGGTAGTCGGCGCGTGTGTCGGCGACAAGGGCCGCCACGGAGGCCGCGGCGAGCAGGTATTTGTTCATGACCAGACCCCGAGCATCGCCAGCAGGTCGTCTACGCCCACGAAGCCGTCGCCATCGAGATCCTCCGGACAGTCGGGGCACGCACCCCAGGCGGCGAGGAGTTGCAGCAGATCATCGACGCCGACGAACCCATCGCCATTGAGATCGCCAAAGAGCCCCTCGACGATGTCGCTGGAGTACCAGGCGAGCGCGACATCGGCGGTGCCGCTTGCGCAGCGAAGCTGCAGGATGTAGTCGCCCGGCTCCAACTCCAGCAGGTACAGGTGCTCGAGGTTGTCGATCGTGCTGAGGCTCGCGACGTTGCCGGCAAGCCACGCGGTTTCATTGCCGATGAGCGAAACGGGCATGCCGGACTCAAGGCGGAGCAGTTCAAGGTTGATATCGGCCAGCGTGAAACTAGTGAAGTTGTCGGCGACATCGCGATTCCACGTCGCCAGTGCCGAGAACTCGGTGGCACCCTCCGGCATGGTGAATCGCAGATTTCGCTGCTCACCGCTGGCGAGCGTATCGAACGACCACCCGTGCTGCGTAGCAGGGGGGGCGGCACCGGCTTCCGGGCCGCCGTCGGTCCGCCCTCCAGTAAAGATCATGTGGGCGCGGTTGACATCGAGGTGACCGGCACCGACCAACTCGTCCAGTGGACGGGCGGTTAGTCCGCGGTCGGGTCCGCTCTCCGGCGCGTTGTTGGTCCAGTTCAGACCGGATCCGCTTGGTCCAGTATGGGTGGCGGAGGTCATGAGGACGGCCTTGAGGGTCTCGGAAGTTTCGCCTTCATCCGGGAGTACCGGGTCATTCCGAACCATCTCGACGAACATCGCCGCCGCAGCGGCAATGGTCGGGGTCGCCTCGCTGGTCGTAAAGAGCGGCCCGGTGATATCGGGCTTCATGCGTCCGGCCCCTTCGTAGGGAGCGGGCACATCACCCCACGAGTGATCGCCGTCGCGGCGTCCTACAGAGATGCTGTTGTAGCCATAACTCAGCAGGGGCTGTTGCTGTGTACCGTTGTTGAGGCCGACCGTGACCAGCACATCGTCACGTTCAACAACCCAGTCCAAGCGACGAAGGGCATCGTGATCGTAATTGGTCGAGCCGAAGGAACCGACCCACGAGTGATTCCAGATCTTCTGAGCGCCCATCGGTCCATCGGGCGGTATGCCACTTCCGGATCCGACGTGGAGGTACCCGCCCTGAAGCCAGTTGTTGACTTCGTAGCAGTTGATGAACCAGACGCCTGGGGCGAGCGAGTTGGTGAGTCCGTAGTACTTCTTGGCAACGCCAGTGGCGTGGGCGGACGGGCTGGTCGATCCACCCGAGCGACGAATAAGGTACTTCCCGTCGAAGTCCGGCTCGTCGCCATCGGGCATGTAGTGCCCGCTGCTGTTGGGCGCTTCAACCTGCCCAACGATGACGTCGGCTCCGGTTGGGACATTCTCAAGGCCGATCCGGTCGACCAATTCGCTCCATCCGCACCAGTCGCGGTAGTCCGCCGAGGCGGCGGTACTCAGGATTGCGGCCGCTGTCGCAGCAAGGGGCCATCGCATGGGTGATTCTCTCTCGCCAATGGGCTTCCGAACAACTCAGGGTACCACCAAGGCGGTGGCGTGCAAGGGCGACTCGGGTGTACTCATCCGGCGGCCTGGGCAGGGTCTACTTGGATGGGCTGGTTCACCTGCAACGCTTCCTGAATGGCCGAAAGCAGCCCCCGCTCGGCGTTTCGGTCGCGGCTGGTCGGGATCCACAGCACGCCGGCCGGTGGCTGTTCCCAGACCCGGTCATGGCCCACCCGCCGTGGGTTTGCAGAGAGCCCCGCCGCCCACGTGCTTCGCATGACATTGGGGCTGTGTCCATGTTCGACGAAGACCCACACCCGCAGGTCAAGTGGCTCGGCCGCCGTGGTGAGATCGGTTGTCTCGGCGGCTCCGAGGTAGTCGGGGCGGCGAAGGTCGGCTCGCTCAGAGTGAGCGAGTCCGGTGTCGCGAACGGGGCGAAATTCGACCCGAACCCGCGTTCTGGTCTTGGAGAAGGTGTTTTCAACGATCGTGCTCATGTCCATGGTGTTCAATCGCCATGGGTCGATCAAGGAGCCGCTTTGCGTCGGTCCTGATTCGATGACGCCGCTGCGGCGATCCATGAGTTCCGGCTCCCACCCACGATCTCGGACCAGGTCGACCGCCGTTGAGAAGGCCTCCTGATACTGCTGGGGTTCGATGGTGAGGATTTCCGG
>JASMMN010000214.1 GCA_030748155.1 Phycisphaerales bacterium | reverse complement strand
CCGCCTTCGGTGTCGGTCATGATGTCGCGGAGCATGTCCATGGCCGCCTCGTTGGCACCGCCGTGGAGATTGCCCTTGAGAGCGCCGATGCCGCCACAGACCGCGGAATGCATGTCGCTGTTGGTCGAGGCGATCACGCGGGTCGTGAACGTGGATGCGTTGAAATCGTGTTCGGCATAGAGAATGAGCGAGACATCTACCACCTTCGCGGCGATCTCTCCGGGCTTCACGCCGTTCATGCACCACAACAGGTTGGCTGCATGGGAAAGAGATGCGTCCGGTTCGACCGGCGTCTTGCCATCGAGCGCCATCTGGTGCGTGCCGATACAGGTCGGAATCTTGGCGAGCAGCCGCATGGCCTTGTGGAGTTCTGCTTCGGGACTGTTGTCTTCGCAGTCGGGATCGATATGCGAGAGCAGCGAGACAGCGGTTCGCAGTACGCTCATCGGATGGGCGTCTGGCGTCTCATTCGCAATCCGAATGATCTCCCGCTGAACTTCGGTCGGGATGGCGCGTTCGGCCTTGAGTTCGGCATCGAAGGCAGCAAGTTCTTCCGTGGAGGGCTTGTGGCCGACAAGCAACAGGTGCGACACCTCTTCAAATGTGGCGTTGGCTGCAAGATCGGCAATCTCGTAGCCGCGGTAGATCAGTTGGGTCTGGTTGACTGAGCAGACGCTTGTATCACCAGCCGAGAGTCCGGCCAGACCACGTGTATCTGCGGGCTTCGTTGTCACGGTTGCGCTCGACATGTTGATACTCAATTCCCTCTCGAATCCACCGACAACACCGTTGTCATCGGGCCGCTGTGGGTGTGCTCCCTCGAAGGACCACCGCACACAACACAGCCGGGCCATCCTAGCAGATTCGCGTATGAATGGAAGGGGTCAGACCCCGGGTACATGCCCCCTGCGGCCCCCTACGGCACCCACTCGGTACCAGGTGTGTACCCCAGCAAGTCATACAACTCCTGCCGCGTCTGCATGTCGGCAAGGACGGATTCGACGCTTCCGTCGGACTTCAGCGTGGCAAGCGCCTCGGTCACGGCCTTCATGGCAATGCGTTGCATGCTGACCGGGAAGATCACGATGTCGTAGCCAAGTTCACTGAACCGGGACAGTGGAATGATCGGGGTCTTGCCGAATTCCGTCATATTCGCAAGCAGCAGGCCGGGGCAACCAGACGCGAACTCAGCGAACTCATCTTCACTGGCGAGCCCCTCGGGGAAGATCATGTCGGCACCTGCTTGGCGATACACATTTCCCCGCTCGATCGCAGCGGCGAGGCTTTCGGTGCCACGCGCATCCGTGCGGGCGATGAGCACGAAATCATCCGATTTCGACTCCGCCGCCGCCGCAACCTTGGACGCCATGTCCTCTGTGGAGATCAGTGATTTGCCGTCAAGATGCCCGCATCGCTTGGGGAACACCTGGTCCTCGATATGCATTGCTGCAGCACCAGCCCGCTCATACTCGATGACAGTGCGGCGAACCATCTCGACTTCCCCGTAACCGGTGTCGGCGTCCACGATGGTCGGCAGGCCGGACGCAACTGAAAGCTCTCGGATGGTCCGGCACACTTCGGTCAACGTCAACAAACCAACATCAGGAACCCCCGCCGTGTTGGCTGTCGCACCACCGGAGATGTAGACCGCGTCGAAACCCGCACGAGCGACCGCCCGGCCAACCAGCGCTGTAAAGGCACCGGGCGCAGCAACGGTGCCGCTGGCCATGAGGTTTCGAAGTCGTCCGCCGGGCGTACTGCTGCTCATGGTGACGATTGTACGTCACTAGCCCCTTTGACCAATCCAGGCAACCGGTAGGTCTTCATGCCATTCGGCGTCACGAACACCACCTCGACGCCGTCCGGATCATCCTCTGGTGCCCTCACCACTGCAGCAGCAGCCAAACCATGATCTTCCATGGCGAGGCGAGCAAGGTGCGGGAAGTCCTCCGACTCGGTGCCGTTGACCGGCAACCCCCTGCGAAATTCTGCTTCAATCGCAGCATCGGCGGCGAGGTCCCACCCTCCGTCCTGCAACTGCCCGGCAACCCGCGTCATGGCATCGAGCCGTCGCGGATGATCGCTGATGATCAGCGCTTGGCCAAAGCCACTTGGAAGTGCCTGTTGCACGGGTCGCGTTCCGGACACGACCTCGGGAAGTGAAGATCGGACACTGGAATCCACCACGAAATACCCACCTGCAAGAACCAGCAACCCTACAAAGAACGCCACCACGCCACCTGCTGAAGTGCGGCGACGAGCGCGGCGAGCAGCCCGCCTGGCATCACGTTCGGCCCGGGCTATTTCTCGCTCCCGCCGCGCAGTAGAAAAAGCATCGGGCCGTGGTGGCTGTGAGCCAGGTACGGCGTCACGAACGCGATAGGCACCGGACCACCAGTCGGTCACCTCGATCCGTGGCCGTCGCCGCGTAGACCCGGCCGACAATGGTGGTGCCGCCGTGGCGGTTGCCGCGTCGTCTACCGTCGAACCTCCGAAACTCGGGAGATCCACTGGCCGCAGCCCCCGTGGATCGGTTGCATCGGCAAGGAAGGTGATATCGGCAAGCATCGCTTCGGCCGATTCATACCGCTGGTGGTAGTCGGCCATGGCGCGGCGAATCACCCAACGAATCGCGTCACCATCTTCGCGGTCAAACCGGCTCAGGTTTCCGTGAGCCGGAAAGGTGCCTTCGACCATGTAGTACAGCACGGCACCAGCCGAATAGATGTCGAACCTCGCGCCATCGACCTCGGACACCTTGGCACCACGAAGTGCCTGCCGCACGAGTTCGGGATCACGAAAGTACTCCGTTCCATGCGTTGTCAGTGTCATGGCCGACCCCAGCGGTGTCACCAACCCGAAGTCGACCAGATGCGCGCCGGTGTCATTTGTGATGATGTTCTCGGGCTTGACGTCTTTGTGCCACACACCCGCTGCGTGGTAGTCCCGCAGCATGGCAAGCAGGTCACGTTGCCATCCAAGAGCGGTCGACAACTCGGCTCGGTCCAGTGCCGCACCATCGCTGTGCACGGCGGCCACCGCCTCGGCAAGATGTACGCCTGGAATGAAGGGCATGACGTACCAGAATCGCTGCTCATCATGGTCGTGCTCGACGATGAGACCGAGTTTTTTGGCCCCCTCGAGTGCCCGGGATTCTCGGATCATGTGCCCAAGCGGTGTGCCCGCCGAAGTATCGAAGCACTTGATGACGACACGGTCCGGCGCCCCGGAAGGTGCCTCGGCGGTGGGCTCGGCGACGTGAAGCACCGCGCCGGAGCCACCGGTCTGCAACTGACCAACGATCTTCCAACCCGGGAACTCCCCTGGCTTACCACGACGCCGTGATGTTGCCTTCTTCGGTGGGGGCACTGCAGTCGATCGTGTTACGAGTCCACCAACACGCCTTCCCACGCGGCGAAATCGGCTTCCGATACGGCGGGTCATGCTGCTTGCCGCCTCCCAGCGACCCAGGGCCAACGCGCCGATGATGACCGGAAGCGTCAGCACGGCAACGATCAGGTGAACACACGCCGCGATGAGGTCACGGACCAACTCGATGATGACCGCCCCGATGAACTGAATGGTCCGAACAATGCCATAAAGCACCGGACCGATGAAATGGCGCAACAGGATGCCGATGGTGGCGGCGCCGATCACGGTCGCGACGATGACAAGCAGGATGATGAGCAATTTTGTCATGCCAAATCAGTTGGTGCTGTCCTCATCTGAAAGAGATGCCGCGCGATGCCATATCTCGGCGATCGCCTCATCGAAGAGTGAGTCATCTCGCGAGAGCCCGGCCAACTCGGCTTCGGCCATCTCTTCGGGCGTGAAACTCCAAGTCGCCACGATCTCGGCGAGTTTGGTGCGGAGATGTCCTCGTGCCTTCTGAAGATGTCTGCTGATCGTCGGAGGACTCACACCGAGTTGCCCGGCGACATCACGGCCGGTTCGGCCGTCAAGGACCCGCATGCGGTAGACCTCAAACGACAGGAAGTCGCCAGCCGATTCGGCCTGACGAATGGCCGCAGCAACCTTGGCCTCGAAAACACGCCGCTCATACTGTTCATCCACAGCACCGCCGAGACCACCCATCCAATCTTCCTCGAGGTGCATGGGTCGCTTTCCCGCGCCGCGTTTGAGCGCCATCCGCCGATCCATCTCATCACTGAGGGCGTGCCTCGCGATTGCCAGCAGCCACGTGCTGAACCGAACACCTCGAGTCGGATCAAATCGATCAATTGATTTGCTCAGTGCCGCAAGTGTTTCCTGGCTGAGATCCCGCACTGTTTCCATGCCGAGTCGACCATTGCCCCACTTCATGAGTTGACCACGCAGAACAGGCCCGAAAACCTGCCACAACTCGAACCAAGCCGTCTCATCGCGGTCCCGGAGCCGACGGACAAAGGTTGTGGTCA
>JASMMN010000213.1 GCA_030748155.1 Phycisphaerales bacterium | reverse complement strand
GGTGCAATCATCGCCACGCCGAAAATCGTGTGAAGCAGCACGTTGAACTGGTTGAACGGGCTGAACGGCAACACCAGAATTGCAAGCCCCGTCAGGGTCTCATATGCGAGCAGCCCGGTAGAGACCTTCGTCAACTTGGATCGCCATTCGGCCACCGCATCGACACCCGCGATTCGACGCTCGGCTCGTGCTTCCCCCCCAGAACCAGCGATCTGCTCGTTCATGTTCGTTCCTCAATCGACCGGATCCGCGGACAGCACAGGATCGGGTCAATTCGGTCACATATCAAGGTGTGATTATCCAGATTGTGGCGATCATTGCCAGGAATCTCGACCGCAGGGTCGGCCGTTGGCTCACCACGGTCGCCTATTCGGGCATGCCCCGGGGCAAGAAGCCACCACGTCATCGAGGACCGGGTCGGTGTCCTCCTTCTCGGGGTGGTCGTCCCAGCCCCAACGGGATCCATTCCGGTTCCTGATTGGATATCGCATTATCGGACACCAATCGCCGAAGTTCGTTCGCTTTATACAATGCTGTGATCTATCGCTATTTGCTGCCAACAGTTGTCATCTTCGCTCTTTGTTGCCGTTCTTGTTTGCGACAGTGCCACCCAGAGTGCCCGTAGGCATTTGGAAGTGGCGGTGCCTGAAGCGATACGCCGCCTTTCTTGTCTTTCCATACCCAATCGCGGGTTCTCGTGCTTCGCGGGGCACGTCTCCTGCCGTGGCATCGGAATGCAGCGAGCCAGCGGCCTGCCCCAACGCCCGGGCGCTTGACCCGGTCCTCAGGTAGTGCGAGCATCTGCCGGATGGCTCCATCGGCCGCCCCACACCCAACTAGAACCCTCATCGCGATGACAGGGTCACTCTCGATGATCTTCCTCGATGCGACCGTGGTAGGCGTGGCGTTGCCCACGATCCATGCGGATCTTGGTCTCACCACCGCATCGGCGGCATGGATCATCACCGGCTTTCTCATCGCGCTGGCCTCCACGCTTGCAATCGGAGGACGACTGGCCGATCGGATTGGGCGACTGACGCTCTTTCGCTTTGCGATCGTGCTCTTCGCGGGCGGATCGCTCGCCTGTGGACTCTCGGAAACCGGCGGCTCCATCATCATCGCCCGCATTTCTCAGGGCATCGCAGCAGGTCTGATGCAACCGGCCTCGACCGCAATCGTCATCGGTTCGGTTCCGCAAGCCAAGCGAGGGGTGGCGATGGCGACCTACTTCGGCGTGGCAATGCTGTTTCTCATGGCAGGTCCCGTCATTGGCGGCGCCATCATCGAATTCGCCAGTTGGCAGTGGATCTTCTACCTCAACCTTCCGGTCGCAGTGATTGCCTTGGCGCTCAGCATCCGGCTCGGGTTGCCGTCCCAAAGAGCGGCAGCCCGCGGACTCGACCCGGTCGGAATCGTGCTGCTTCTGACCGGCCTGCCGGGCCTGGTACTTGGACTGGAATGGCTCGGCCGTCCGCCGGAGGCCGCATCGTGGCTTCCAGCGGCGCTAGCGATCGGTGGACTGGCGATGACGATCCTCTCCATCATCCACGCGGCACGGACCACTCATCCACTGCTCCACGTGCGGCTGATCGCGGACCGCCCCGTGCTTGGGCAAGCCATCGTTCTGGCGATCGTATCGCTCGTCATGTCGGCGCAGGCGGTCTACGGTGCCATCTACCTGCAGGAAGCATTGGAGTTCACACCGCTGCAGGCCGGGCTCGGCAGCTTGCCACTGCTTGTCCCGGTGCTGCTGGTCATCCGCTCGGCTGGCAAGATGTATGATCGGATCGGCTCCCACAAACCGATGGTGTTCGGTTTGCTGATCACGCTGTTCGGCATACTCGTAGAGATCGCGGGCGTGTGGTGGCAGGTGTACACCATCCTCGCGGTCGGCATGGTGCTCGTGGGCGGCGGTTCCACCTTCGCCACGACGCCCGTCAACACCGATGTGCTTGCGCGGGCCCCGGATGAACAACGCGGTGAAGTGTCCGGCCTTGTACAGACCATGCGGCAACTCGGCAGCAGCATCGGCATCGTGATCTGTGTACTTGCAATCGGCTGGACGGTCGCCGCAACCATGCCCACCACGCTGCCAAGAGGCAATGCCGGGGTACAGGCCGCTCGCGCACTCGAGGGTGATGTTGAGGCGCTTCGGGCCCTTCGACACAGCGACCCACCGCTGGCCGGCACACTCAAGGCTGCTCGCCGCAGCGGCTTCGCGGTCGCCTTCGGCGTGCAGGCCCTCACCGTGGCCGCTGGATGCGTGATTGCCGTGACCATCGCTACCGAACGGCGATAGACAGGTTCAAACCGATTGATTCCAACTGGTGCTCGACCTGCGGTGCCCAGCCGCGGTTGGCGGCCGGACTGGCCGGGCTCGGGTGCAGGATCTGCTCCACCTGCATGTCCGATCCCAGTGCCCGCTCTGCGCGCTTGCGGGCAAAGGCCCCGACGCCGATGACCATCCGGGGTTGCATACAGGCCACCACTTCAACGAGTGCCGCGTCACAGATACGTTCCAATCGAGATCGTTCCCCGACAGGCAGTTTGTCCGGAGTGTGGTTTCGTCCCGACTCCTCCAGGAAGGCCAGTGGGCACCAGTTCCACACGAAGAAACGCTCGAAGAAATGATCGGCAGCGCCAAACTGATCCTCGACCCAACTCCACAGCCGCCGCCCGCTGACTTCGCTGCGGGGACACTCAAAGCCGAGGACCGGACGCTTGGGGTGTTCTGGATCGGGGCGATCCACTGGCTCGCTGATCCCAAGAAACTCCCGAACGTGCGCGACTTCTCCGAACGGCACACCGGTCTGCGCCATGCCCCACGGACCTGGATTCATGCCGAGCAGCAAAGCATCGACTCCGCGACGGGCAAACTCCAAGTAGGCGACATGGGAACGCCGGGCGTACTTTGTGGGGTCGTACACGTGCGTGACAGGCGGATGAAAGACGAGGCCGGAAAGATCCTCCGAGAGCCGAGCAGACACCTCAACAATCTCGGTCACAAGGCTCACCCATCCGCCTCATCATCGCTTGTGCTCCCTGGCGCTGCCAAACCAACTGCCTCACGCTTCATGATTGCCCGACGCATGACAAGTTCGGCCCATAAGACCGATCCGCTGAACATGACGACCGACCCGAACAAGTACCACGTGCCAGGCATGATGGCCAGATTCACGAAGTTGGACTGTTCTGAAAGATAGAGCACCAATGCCAGCGAGAAGACATCGAGCATACTCCACTCGGCCGTATACCGCATCATCAAATAGGTCCGCCGCCGCCACTGACGAGGCAAGGGAACATACAGCGAGATGAGCAGCATCAGCATGACCAGCACCGGAGCCACTACGAGGAACAGAAACATCACGCTGGCGAAAACTTGAAGCCCGTCCGTGAACAGAAAGGCAATTCCGTCCTTGAGCGACCAGACATTGCTCTTCATGAGGAATTCGTCCACCTGAAACATTGGCGTGGAGAAAGTCATCGCAATCACCACAATGGCCACAGTCGCAATGACCGTGGCCACCATACCCTGCCACCGTGCCCACACAATAAGTGGGCGGACATGATCGGTCGGCAGCGTTTCTACAGGTCCGATCCGTCGGGACATCTCATGCAGAATGATCCCCGCAATCATGCTCAGCACGATCGCGCCCAAGAAGCAGTACAGCCCGTACTCCACGGTCACCCCGACAAAGGACTCCTTGCTGAGCACCAAAAGTAGAAGCAGCGAAACATAGACGTCCAGCAGGCTCCACCGTCCGAGATGTCCAAGCGTGGACAACAGCCGCTCCCGCCCGGGGACCTTCATGAGGCGATACATGCTGATCGTGGCCAACACGAGTTTGATCGGCGGAAACAGAATCGAGAAGCCCACCACCAGCACGACCAGGGGATACAGATTGTGTTCCCACAACAACTGCACGACCCTGAGAATCGAGTATTCGCCAGCCAGTGATCTGGCAAGGAAGGAATCGATGATGAGAAATGGCACCTCGGGCAACAGGGCGATGACATTGAGGACCGCAGAAGTGATGAGCAGGGCTGGCACACAGATGCGGATCCACAGCGGCAACTCAGCGGCGAGGCGGGTCTTCGGACTCGCTGCGGCAGTCTTGGTGATGCTCGATGTGCCGTGTTGGGAGACCATGCCCTGCCTCTTCTCCGCTCTACCGCTGCTCATGGTGAAATCAACCCGGCGGTACAGTACTCCACGAGAACGGGCGGCATCAATGAATGCCTGCAAGGGAACACCATCCCACCCATCCATGGCAGTATCCTCCACTCACGTATTCCATCCCGTCCCGTGGAGGCCCCGATCATGACCACCGAAACCAAATCGCAACGCCCCCGCCTCTATGCCGGCGACGGAGACCGCCTGATGGAGGCCGACCGCCGCAGCGACCGCATCATCATCCTTCCCGCGGGCGATCCGCGTGATGCCAACATCGGCGGCGGTGCCATCCGCATCCAATGGGGTCAGAGCCTGTTACGGGATGTGCTGTCCGGGCGGTATCGCACGGTCATCTGCGGCATCAATGATCGAGACAACAAGCACGGCATCATCGGCACTTTGCTGGAAATGGTCACAACCAGCCAATGGACCGTCGAATCGGCGACCTCGTACGCGCGAGTATTCCAGGAGTCGGCCTCTCTGCACGGCCGTGGCGACCGAGAACCTTACATCCTGAAGTTCGATCTGGACAGCCTGTTGATCTTTGCGATCCTCCGCCCCAAGGGCAAGGACTGCTTCACGCTCGACGACTTCGAGCGCGGTTTCAGAACGATCTCGAAGATGCTCAGCAATCGGCACGATCGCCAGCCTGTTGCAAGCGTCTCATTTCTCGGCGCGACGAGCAATCGTCTGGTACACGAGCATGGCGAGGAACCACCATTCGAATTCGTCCTCCGCGCGATGTACAACGCCGGCTACCGAGGCGATGTCTACCCCTCGCTGTCCATGTGGCAAAAAGCCCCCACCGGTGCCTACGCCACCTTCCCCTTCCCCGAAAGCCTCGATCGCATGCGAGAAGGCTCCAGTTAGAGCAGGGCAAGACTCGAGCAGAGGAAGGTCGGTCAATCGGCCCCGAGAACGCGCCTGGCCTGATGGGGATCAATGATGGCAAGCAGCGGCAAAGGCAATATCTGCAGCACCGCAGCAATCCCATACGCCCCATGAAACGTGATGAACTCCCCGATCTCCACGGTAAGCCCCTGACCAAGCGTGCGCGAGAGATTCAACAGCGCCATGTACGCGGTGAACTGCGTCGCAGCCACGAGCGGCCATGAGACCTGCATGCACAACGCGAAGATCGACACGAACAATACACCCGAGAGCACCGCCTCGAACACCATCATGCCGACGATGAAGGAATCCACACGCCAAAGATCTTTCGCGTCAGCGAATACGAGATAACTCAGCGCCAATCCGCATCCGGCCAGCAGCGCCATTCGACGGGGACCAACCCGATCGGCGAGGAACCCACCCCCGATCGATCCAGCCAAGCCCGCCCACGTGGCAATACCGGTCCATGTCGCCATCTTCTCAACACCCCAACCCAGTTCATCCACGATCAGCACGGTCGAGAATCCGGTCAGGAATCCGCTCGGAACACTCAGCAGCAGCGTGACGGCAGCGAGCGCCACAGTCGAACGCAGCATGAACGCTCGCATCAATCGAAACAGCACCGTCCGGGCCGAGTCGGCAAGTGCCGGAGCCTGCGGCGACGCCTCGCCACGCGTCCACGGCAGCAACCGCTCGCCTGTGCGTTCTCGAAGAAGCAGCGGTAACGCCATGACGCAGCCAACGGTCAGTGCGATGACCAGAAAACCCACTCGTAGATCTGTGCTTGCCACGATTGTGCCCATTCCAGCACCACCGAGGGCATTGCCCATATAGGAACTGCCGTACATGAAGCCATTGACGCGGCCCCGCTCCTCTTCACGCAGCAGATCGACAGCGAGCGCATCAACCGACACATCCTGAAGCGCCGAGCAGGAACTCATGAAAAACAGACCCCACGCCAGATAGCCATCGTGGGTCAGTGGATCAGGGCCGAACGCGAGCGTCAGCAGTGCCAGCACCATGCCGCACTGGGCCAGCAGAATCCACGGTCGCCGCCTTCCCATGGAGGGCATGCCGAATCGGTCGATGATCGGACCGAAGACCCACTTGAATGCCCATGGAAGCGTCGCGATCGCGAGCAGCCCGGCGATGGCGTCGGGGGACCGGCCGTCGCCAGCAAGAACAGCCGCCAGCGTAATGAACATGAAGCCATATGGGAGGCCCTGTGTGAAGTACAACCCGCACAGCGCGATCAGCCGCCAACCAGGCCGTTTCGCCATCGTCCAGCCGCGTCTGACAGGCTCAGCCTGCTGCGGCATCTCGGTACATTGCCTCGAGTTCGCCCGCGATGCGATCGACCGACAGGCGGTCAAACACCCACTCGCGGCCGAGACGCCCCATCTCTGCGAGCCGCGCGGGCTGTCCAAGCAGCGGTCCAATACCTTTCGCGATCTCCTCCGCCGACTGCTCCAACGCGATGCCGCCGCCGCTTCCGACGATGTCCCGCCACGTATCCACCAGTGTCGTCGTCATGACCGGCGTCCCGCAAGCGAGGGACTCGAACTGCACGAAGCCGAAGTTCTCCTGACTGGTCGGAAGCACGAACAGATCCGCCGCTTCGTAGAGCGACAACTTCTCGTCACCGCCCACATGGCCGATGAAGTGCGTGCGATCCGCGATGCCCTGTTGTTCGGCGAGTTGTTGCACGGATGCAAGGTAGGCATCGTCGCCGGTTCCGGCGATGAACAGTTGCAGACCCGGCTGCGTCTGCACGAGTGCCGGCATGGCGCCGAGCAGGTGCTCGATGCCCTTCTTGACATGAATACGGCTCAGGAACAGCAGGTGTGGGCCATCCCCTCCAAGTGCCGGCCAACGCGCTTTGGCCAGACCCGCGCCGGGGAGTGTCTCGAACTGCGAAAGGTCGATGAGATTCGGCACCACACGGCCTCGCCCCCGGGGAAACCACTTGCGTGACTGCTCAAGTTCAGCATCGGCGGTGCAGTGCACGAAGGCCGCGCCTTCAAGCATCTTGCGACCTCCAATCGAAAGGTACAACCGCTTCTTGAAGCCCCGCTGGACCATGCACCAATCATCGAGCATGCCTCGTGGGCTGACGCAGTAGGACACGCCCATCCTGCGGGCCAACGCAGCGATCTGCATGTTGGTGCGATCCCAGACCCCATGCAGTTGCAGCAAATCGGTGCTCTCAAACACCATCCGCAAGCCTGCCAGTTGCCCAGGAAGGAAGAATCCTCCCGGAAGCGCCGGCCGTGGAATGGTCAGCACCGAAGGACCATCACCCTCCCGCCACTGCTGCGGTACATCCTTCTGATCGGATGTCGCCAAGGTGACCTCGTGTCCCCGCTGATGCAGCACACGCGTCAAGTCAACGACTGCCCGCGGAGGACCACCATTCTCGAAATCGACGGCCTCGATGTACTCAATGATCTGCATGGGAGCATGAGGATACCCGCGTGTTCATTGGCAGACACCCCACGCCGAAATCACCGTCAGAAGATCATTCGCGTCGATGATATCGTCGCCATTGGTATCACCAACACAGCCGGGCTCGCAGACACCCCATGAACTGATGACCACCAGCAGATCACTGATATCCACTTCCCCGTTGCCGTCAAAGTCGGATTCGCACGGACACTGAGTCTGAATCACGTTCTCGCCAAGATCGACGAACGTGCCGGATACCTGGCCAGGACTGTTCCCGCAGACCTCCGTGGACAGGAGCGACACCGCCTCATCGACTGATACGATGCCTCCACCCGAGCTGTCGGCATCGTTGTGCTGGAAGCGGCTGGTGGTCACATCCGTTCCGCCACCCTGGGCCCACATTCCGCCGCCATCTACAGCCTCGCACCGACGAACGCTCACCATTGCCAGATTGGCAGCGGCATCGGCAATGAATACGCCGCCGCCCTGCCCCATGGCCACGCAGTCCACCACCGTGACATTGGTCATGTCAAGCGTGCCGCTCTGGATGCTCGCTCCACCACCGATAGCCGATGCTCCATCCACAAAAGCCGAACCCTCAAGCCAGACACCGCTGTCTATCGCGTAAATCAGGCCTCCCATCACCGCGGCCTGTCCGGACTGGACATGCATACCGGTCATCTCAAGCAGACCCCCATCCACCGACACACAGCCCCCGAGATCGGTGTCCCCGCCCTCGATCACTCCATCGAACAAGCGAGCTTCTCCCATGTTGATCGCGATAGCGCCGCCACGAGTCTGTCCGTCGGCGCCGGTTGTTCCCTCGCCCCCAATCACCCGCATCCGATCAAGTTGGAGCGTGGCACCACCGTCAACCGTAATGGTCGATCCGCCCGGTGCGGGTGCCCCCAATACAGAAGATGCGGGGTCCCAGCCACGAATCAACACGTCCTCTCCACCGATCGTCACACCACCAGTATGTGTCCCGGGCATGACATGCACAGATACGTCGCTGCCGAGCACGACCCCTGTGAGTTCATCCAGATCGCCTGGCAGAATCAGATCCACATGTCCGGCGAACTCACGCTCGATCTGGTTCCAGATCAAAGCATTGAAGTAGTCGGCCCCCGATTCACTGGAAAAATGGACGCCATTATGCTCAAGATAGATTCCTCGGTTGAGTTCGTACGAACCAGCCAATGCATACAGGTTGATGAACCCACTATCCATCCTCGCCTGGGCAATCTGATGCAAGGTCTCCGCCATTTGAGCATAGCGATCGGTGGTATCGCCGGTATGCCATGGTGACACCAACAAGAACAGCGGTTCGGCCTGGGGGTCGTTGGCCAACGACGCTGCTCGATAGCGTTCGATCACACCCTCCACGTGCGATCGCCACATCCCTTCGATGTCGTTCCGCTCCGCTTCGGTCATGTTCTGCCCGAGCAGTACCAGAAAGAGGTTCGGCTCGCGAGTCGCTGCGAGATAGCGTTGAAGCGCCTCGTCATCGTACTGACCGCCTTCTGCCAAGTGATCGAAGGCTCGAAACCCGGCCTCTGCAATGGTATCGATCTGAAGACCGGGCGCGTCGGGCCGCCAGAGTACCTGCGTGACGTGATAGAACGTTTGGCCCGCTTGACAATTCTCCGGACAGGGAAACGGCCCGCCGCCGGCTTCATGCAGCCACTCTGCTGGTGACCGCACCTCACCACCAACCACGCCGCTCCCAGCCGGCACATCGACTTCCACCCAATCAATCCAAGCCCGCTGGGCATCTGGGTCCTGAGGAGAAAACGGGACGGATTCGCCCGTCACGCCACCGCGGTGGGCTCGATAGGTCAACGGAGGCATGCCTGACGAGTCTCTCGCGAACACCAAACGAGCCCGCATCGGATGATCGGAGACCCAATCACCGTCGATGTAGTCATCCATGCGGGTCAACTCCGTGAATGTGTACGAGGTCGATCCAGACAGGCCACTTCCATCGGTCATGATGTCCCATCCCCGCGTCGGCACGAAGCCATCCTGTCCGTTGCTCCATACCTCGGGATCGTTCTCCGCGATATTGAATACGCGACGAGTCGTGTGGAGAAGCCCGGTATCGGATGTCAGCGTTCGAATGCCCTCGTTGCTAGATGCAACTGCGGGTGCCACACGACCAACCCAGCGGTTTGGCCGCCATGTCCGCATGATGCCGCCGAGCATCCGCGGGCTGGTTTCGCGGATGGAATTCGAATCGCCGATGATTGTCAGGCGGCAGTCTTCTTGAATGATCCGCTGAGCAATCGCGCTCAGATCGTGCCGGATTGGGGTCGCCGGCCACGGGCCATCCGAGACGGCCAAGGCCGACGCGGCCAGAATGGAGGTTGAAAGCAACATGGTGTGATCAAGACTCGGACTCTCAGTAGACCCTCTGTCGGGGCTGCCCGCAACAAGATCCTGATGCAAATAGGCATCATCCTTCGTACCACCCCCTTTCACATGCTAGGATCGACTCCATGGAATTCAATCCCGAAGACGGTGCCTCCCGAAGCGGTTTCGAACTGCTTCCGCCGGGCGAGTACGACATTGAAGTCATCGAGTCCGAAGAGCGGACCAGCCAGAAGGGCAACCAAATGATCGCCCTGACGCTTCAGGCCAAACATCCGGACGGATACGACTCGCGTATCTGGGACTATCTGGTCTCGGTACCCGCTGCGGTCTTCAAGATCAAGATGTTCTGCGATGCGACGGGTCTGGCCAAGTACTATGAAAGCGGCACGTTGACTGCGGAAAATTGCCTCGGCAGGAGGGCGAAAGCCAGAGTCATCGTAGAAGAAGGTCGAGATGGGTTCGGAGATCGCAACAGCGTGGCGGAATACCTGACCAGCAGCGGCGTGGCTCCGACAGCAACCGAACCGGCCACGACAGCCCCCGCCCCGGTTGGTGAAAGCGATATCCCGTTCTGATTCCCCGCTCCGCTGAGTTGGAATCTACTCGGCGTCGGGGATGTGGATGTTCTCAAGTTCCGCGTGGTAGGACTTCGCGTTGGCGAAGTACAACACCGCAATGAGAAGCAGGAAGAGCATCCACAAGACATTGGCAAGCAGGGTCATAAACATAGGATGCGCAGGATAACAACCTCCGCTGCCCAGCACGCCCGAGCAGTACATGGCACAATGCCCCCACCGGAACCACGCCACATGTCCACCCGCCCAAGCCTGCTCCCGAACATGTACCTGCCCGAACCGAATCTCCCTCTGGGGCGAAGGATGCTCTTCAAACTGGCGTGGCCGCTGATCCGAGCCGGCACCAAGCTCATGAGTGTGGACCACTGCTACGCGACCGGCGTGACGTACGGTGAACTCCATATTGAGCGGGGCTGTCTCGAAGGGGCTGGCGTGTCCTGGCATGTCTCTCAGCGAGACCTCGCTCGCATCCCACGCACGGGGCCAGTGCTGGTCATTGCCAACCACGCCTACGGCATGGCCGACGGCCTGCTGAAGGCACTCCTGATTAGTCTGGTTCGCTCGGACTACAAACTGATCGTCAACGAGATGCTCGCCGTCTTTCCCAAACTGATCGAACGGTACTTTTGCGTGAATGCCTTCGACAGCACAACCGCTCGCGCACAGAACACCGCCCCGCTGCGGGAAGCGTTGGCGTGGCTGAAGGGTGGGCACCTTCTGGCCTCCTTCCCCGCTGGCGCGGTCTCTCATCGAACATGGTCTCGCCGCGCTGTCGTCGATCCGCCTTGGAATCCATCCATAGCCATGCTCGCCCGCCGGAGCAACGCCACGGTCGTCCCGATGTTCTTCCACGGCCATAACGGTCGCTTGTTCCAGTGGTCGGGCCTGATCTCCAGCCTGCTGCGGACCGCAATGATCCCACGAAGCTTCATCAACTCACACGGCACCTGCATCCGTGTCTCGATCGGCGAGCCAATCTCACCAGAAACACTTCGGCCCATGCGAGACCGGCAGGACATAATCGAGTACCTTCGGGGAAGGGTCTACATGCTCAATTCAGACACACACGACAACTCAACGAGTTCGGCCGCCGCCACCGAGCCGATGTCCACTGCCCCCACCGGCGGATCATCCGATGCCTTCACCGAGGAAATCTCGCGGCTCCCGGATGACAATCACTTCGGCGACAGCGGAAAGTTCAGCGTGTACATCGCGCGACCGGAGCACATCCCCGGCATCCTCTCGGAGATCGGCCGGCTGCGAGAAGTGACCTTCCGCGCTGCTGGCGAGGGTACCGGGAACATACTCGACCTCGACACCTACGACGAGCACTACCGACATCTCTTTGTCTGGAACCGCGCAGACAATGAGGTTGTCGGCGCGTACCGACTCGGTCTGACCGATGAGATCCTCGGCGCAAAGGGTCTCGGTGGACTCTATACGCGAACCCTTTTCCGGTATGAGCAGGCGGTGCTCGATCAACTCGGTCCATCCATCGAACTTGGTCGGTCTTTCATTCGTCCGGAGTACCAACGCGGGTTCAAGCCGCTGATGCTGCTGTGGCGAGGCATTTCGAACTTCGCTGCAAGGCATCGCAAGTATCGACACGCGTTCGGCGTTGTCAGCATCAGCAACGACTATCTCGATGTTTCGAGACATCTGATCACCCAGTTCCTGATGAAAACGACGCGGCTGCCGGAGTACAAAGCACTCGTTCAGGCGAGGACGCCTTATGAGCCACGAAACGAAACGGACATCACCGAGATGCTCTCGAAGTGCGCCACCATCGAGGATGTGGACGAAGTCGTCAAAGAACTCGAGCCTGAAGATATGGGCGTACCCGTCCTCGTACGACAGTACCTGAAACTGGAAGCGAAACTACTGGCTCCGTTCAACATCGATCATGCGTTCGCAGATGTGATTGATGGTTTGATGCTCGTCGATTTCATGCAAGTAGAACGGCGGATCGCCCACTTTTACCTCGGCAAGGAATTGACAACGGCGTTCCGCACTTGGCACGGCTTTGAACCCTTCGATGATGGGGAAGATCAGACGCCACCCGATTGAGCCAGGGCGACCGGGTGCCGTTCCGAGGGCATGGTGCGGCCTTGCTACCGCCATCAACCCCGATCGATATCCGATCCCCTGCTTACCGTGGTGACATGCTCACATGGCCCGACCGCAGTCCGCGCGACGATTGGCGAGGCGAGGATTGGTATCCGGCTGACGGCGTGGTGTCGTCGGGTGCCGCCGCCCCCATCGCCCACTCGACGATAAACGCCGATCGCACATCTTGGGGTGTCCCGGTGCGAAGCCACTGATGTACTTCGCTCCACTCATCCCAAGGCACCACCAGATTCTGAAGAACTGGCTGACCGGGCTGTACACTCGCATTGAGCGTGCATGGAAGATCGATGCGAAGATCGGCATGCGTGGGTGACCAGAGGTGAATCAACCCCTTCGCCCGCTCGACACCCTTGTGGTCCAGCGCGCAGGTCCAGCGGATGCCGACGTGCAAGTCCCACCGCCCGGGAAATGTCTCCACCACCCGACCATCGATATAGGTCGGATGTACGCCCGCCGCCACGCCACTGAACTGATTCGCCCCCTGATCATCCGCCTGAAGCGTGGCGGGAGCCACCCATATCACACTGACCACACCCAGCGAACACATGGACAGGGCTGCAATCGCCCACATTCTCTTTTTGGCGGCAGATCCCACGATCGATATTCCTTCTAAGAAACGTGACTGTCGCGACTGAATCGGCGACAGGCCCCTTTTTTGTCGGGAGGAAAGCCTGCCCGCTCTTGGCGCAAGGCCGATTTCGGAGACACTGCCCCGAATGAGACCACTGTCAAAACGACCAACCGGCACAGTTGGTTTCGCCCGCACAACCCTCATGAGCCTGACCATCGGCCTAGCGGGTTGCCACGCCCCCGCCCCAAACTCCTTTGCAAACGTTTCGCCCGGCATGAGCAAGGACGAGGTCGTGGCACTGCTCGGTCGCCCTTCTTCCCGCATGCAGCACCCCGAAGACGAAACCCGCTCCGCATGGCAGGAACGATGGCATTGGGGCGATACGCTCGGAACACTCGCCACCAACGCGGCGATGCCCGATCAACCGCCACCATCCCGGTTGTGGACCGTGTGGTTTGACTCAAAGGGCAACGTCCTTCGCGTGGAAGCGTCGAACATGGACCGTGAGGCTGGCCACGGCACACCATGGCTTCCGCCGACCATCCCGCCGCGGTAGAATGCGTCGCTCCGATCTCGGAACCAAACACCATGACCCAGCCACACGATCCAGTTCATTTGGCCGAAGCCATACCAATTCCGGATGTGCAGGGCCGCACCGATCGCCGCCGGGTTGCCATCGACCGGGTCGGCGTGAAGGGCATTCGGTACCCCATCACCGTGGAAACGATGCAAGGTGGGCATCAGGCCGTGGACGCTACTTTCAACATGTACGTCTCTCTTGCCCCCGATCGCAAGGGAACGCACATGAGCCGCTTTCTCGAGCTGCTCAATGACTTCAAATCCGGCATGACGCCGGACCGAATCATTGAACTCTGCCATCTACTGCGAACGACACTCGATGCCGAGCGAGCTCATGTAGAGATGACGTTCACCTATTTCATGGAAAAGACGGCGCCAGCATCAGGCAAGAAAGGGCTCATGGACTATACGGTCCGCATGGTTTGTGACGCATCCACGGAAGGTGACTCCTTCATACTGGGCGTCGCGGCTCCCGCAACAAGCCTGTGCCCCTGCTCCAAGGAAATCTCCGAATACGGCGCCCACAACCAGCGATGCCTCATCACGGCGGACATCACGATGAACCGCATGGTATGGATCGAGGAACTCATTGAACTCATTGAGTCGTCAGCGAGTTGCCCGGTCTACAGCGTCCTCAAGCGGCCTGATGAGAAGGTCGTGACCGAACGGGCATTCGACAACCCCAAATTTGTCGAAGACATCGTGCGAGACCTCGCTGGAACCCTTGATGCTGATGAGCGAATCGACTGGTTCCGCATCCACAGCGAGAACTTCGAGTCGATTCATTCGCACAACGCCTACGCGGAGATTTCGCGAGCCTCAGGAGTTGCGAATCAAAAGTCGGAAACTGAGAACTGATTCAGCAAGGCGATCCGGAGGCTGACAGCCTGCGAGGGATCACCATCTGTTGTTTCCGCCATAGTAGCCCCAGCCCGACCCGTACCGATCACCGGCGTAGGTCTGATTGTAGGAGTTGGGGCCGTACTGTTTGGAGTACTTGTACGCCTTCAAGTTCGCATTCGTATTGAACTTGTACGCTGTCCAAGCGTGCTTGAGGTTCTCCTCATGCTGCTTCTTCTGGGCGACCTGCCATGATGCGTATTGCTCAGCGATCTTCTTCTGAGTCTCCGCATGCTTCTCCTGATTGGCCTTGGCAACTTCCTTCTCCTTGGCCACCATCGCTTCATGGTGAGTCTTGGCTTGATCGTTCTCCCATGCGTTGTAATCGGCCAACTTGCCTTGCTTACTCAGGCAATCGCTGAGGTACTGAACGGTGCCCATCGCAGTCTGCAGACGGTCCCAAGTCGATCGAGCCAACTCCGTGTACGCACGAACCTTGGCTGGCGTTGCTTCTTCTGTCGGGGCGTCGCTTGTCGGTGCAGCTTGTTGATGGTCGATGGCGATTGTGAGAGCCTGGTCGAAACTCATCGCCATATCGTGCTGGTCGTTGCTGGAGGGCGAACCACACACGTCGACCAGATTCGCGGATTTGACGTAGTCCTCCAACAGTTTCTGGTGAGCCAACGCATCCTCGAGTTTGCTGCCCGCTGCTTGGTTCATCGATTCCAGCGCCTGCTGTCGGACACTGAGGTCGACGTTGTTTCCAACGGGCTCGGAGCCTCGGCCTCCTTGTACTTGCGCAAGTACGAAGCCGGAAAGCGACAAGGTGGCAAGCAGCGTCAATGAGCAGATCGAACGAACGAGCATGGTGTCATCTCCAGGGTACGTAACGGATAATACTTCGCCCCTCGCGGGGTCCGGGAGTATATGCGGGAGCATGACCGCAGGTAGCAGAATGCGGCACTAGCCCTCTTGACCGATTACTATTGGCTTCGTCGCCGCGGAATCGGCATGATCGCGGCCGGAGGAGCACCACATGTCGACCTGCTCGCTTTCTCGTCGCGGCGCTGAGGCCCCGGCATCACCGATCCGTTCACTCGCCGGTGTGGCCCGCGAGGCGGCACGCCGTGGTATTACCGTGCACTCCCTCAACATCGGCCAACCTGATATCGCCACCCCGGAGGCCATGACTCAGGCCTATCGTGACTATCACGACGTGGTACTCGCCTACGCGCCAAGCGACGGCTTTCCCGAACTCCGGCACGCCATCGCCGAGTGGTACACATCCAGCGGCAGCATCTCACGACCCGTTGAGGGCGATGACGTCGTCGTCACGACCGGCGGATCGGAGGCCCTGCTCTTCGCCATCGCCGCCGTCACAGATCCGGGCGACGAGATTCTGGTCTGCGAGCCCTACTACACCAACTACGCTGGCTACGCCCATCTCCTGAGCGCCGAAGTATCGCCGGTCACGCTCTCCGCCCATGATGGTTTCCGTGTCCACCCTGACAAGATCGCCGAAGCCATCACCGGCCGAACCCGCGCGCTCGTACTTCCGACGCCCGGCAACCCCACTGGCACGGTCATCTCGGCAGATGATCTCGCACGCATCGCGGCGATCTGCGTGCAGCACGACATCTTCTTCATCTGCGACGAGGTCTACCGCGAATTCGTGTACGACGCACCACCCGGCACACGCGCCGCATCACTGCTGGACCAAGCAGTCGCAGACGAGCATGCCATCATCATCGACTCCGTCTCGAAGCGGTACAGTGCCTGCGGCGCACGAATGGGTTGGCTTGTCACACGCAACTCGGAGGTCCGCGAAGCGGCGCTACGCTTTGGACAGGCACGACTCTCCCCCGCCACGGTTGACCAGTACGCCACACTGGCTGCGCTGGGCGTACCAGAGCAGTGGTTCCATGAAGTCATCGCCGAGTATCAAGCCCGCCGCAATCTCCTGGTCGGGGGCCTCCGCAGTATCGGATTGGACGTCACGATGCCGGAAGGTGCCTTCTATCTGGCGATCCCCCTGCCCGTCGACGATGCCGAAGCCTTCTGCGCCTGGCTCGTCGGTGAGTTTGATCTGGACGGCGAAACGGTTTGCCTTGCACCGCTTTCGGGCTTCTACCGTACAGAAGGGCTCGGCAAGAACGAGGTTCGCATGACATATGTCCTCAAACAAGAGGTGCTCTCTCGCTGCGTCGAGATTCTCGACGCGGCGCTCAAGGCGTGGAAGAATCGCTGACCGGTGCTGTCCAGAGGCGACCGCCCCCTTCTTGCTCCCACCGGCCCAAGCGAGCCAGTGAAGAACCCCCGGCATCAGTCAGGAGCAACATGCCGTCGCCGGTGGGCGATGCGCCAAGTTTTGCCAACCGCAAACCCGACGCGTTGAACAAATCGAGCCCTCCTCCACGGGAGCCGACAGACAACACAACCTCGGCGGTTCCCTTCCCATCCCGAACGTGAATTCGACCGGCTCCATTTGAGTCTGGTGCCAGATCGATGATGGGATGACCTTCTCCATCGACGATCGTCAACCCGGTTCCAACGAGTCGCTTGGCTGTTGGTGATTGGCCAGCACCGAGCAGAACACCGACCAGCAGACCCAACAAAGCCGCCCCGGCCACTGCTCGCCTCGACTGTGATTCGAGACGCGAGATACGACGGTCCATACTTGGCATGAGCGAAATCCTCCTCGATTGCAGACACAGCGTATCCATCAGGCAACTCTTGGCAACACTTTCGCCATTGTTGGAAGATGCACGCCGTGACCACACTACAATGAGCCCCGTCGGGGTGGTTGGAGATGAAAGTGAAGGAACTCCCATCAAGCGGAACACTCACTGTGCAATGGACGCATCGCGTGTTCACATGCCGCGGGGCATTCGCCGACAACGGCGGCGATCTCGCTGCGATACTGCCGCAGGAGCCCAGCCACATACTGGCGGTACTGGACGATGGGCTGGCCCGTACCAACCCCGAATTCGCTGATGCGATCACGACTTGGGCACACAGGCACGCAGATCGCATCGAAGCCGCCGGACCTCCCCTGATCGTGCCGGGCGGCGAGCAGGCGAAAAATGATCGGACCGTCTTCGACCAAGTCGTTCGAGCCATTCACGAGCGGCACATCTGCAGGAAGTCCTTCGTACTGGCTGCCGGCGGTGGGGCCATGCTCGACGCGGTCGGGCTCGCCGCAGCGACCGCCCACCGTGGCGTTCGGCTGATTCGACTGCCGTCCACGACTCTCTCACAAGCGGACGCCGGCGTCGGAGTCAAGAATGGCATCAATGCCTTCGGTGCCAAGAACCTCATCGGCACCTTCGCGCCGCCTTGGGCCGTTGTCAATGACACGGCAGTACTGCCGACACTGTCCGATCGCGATTGGCGGGCGGGCCTGAGTGAAGCTGTCAAAGTGGCGCTGCTCAAGGATGAATCGCTGCTCAGTGAGGTCGAACACGCCGCCGTCGCCCTGCGAAACAGAGATCTCGATGTCATGGAGCGGATCATCGAGCGGACGGCCGACTTGCACGTGGCCCACATCGTCCGTGGCGGCGATCCATTCGAGATCAAGCGAGCCAGACCACTGGACTTCGGCCACTGGTCCGCCCACCAACTTGAGCAGATGACGGGATTCCGACTCTCGCACGGCGATGCCGTCGCCATCGGACTGATGATTGACCTGCAGTACGCGGCCCTCACACTTGGGAACTCGCAAACACTGGTGCAGCGGGTCGCCAGTTGCCTGCGATCGCTCGGCTTCCCACTCCACTGTGATGCGATGGGCGATCAGGACCGCCTCATCGATGGCATTGAGCGATTCCGCGAACATCTCGGCGGCGACTTGGCAATCACGATGGTGACCGAACCAGGAGCGTCATTCGAAGTCTCGAGCATCGACATCGATGCCATGCGACAATCCCTCGAACTGACGCTTCGCCGCGGCGAAGACCACATCACGCGGGCGGGGTAGGATGGAACCCATGCCCTCCAGCAAACATCCCTGCCAGTTGTCCCATGCCGAAATGGTCGATGCGTGGTTTCTTGAGCACCGTGCCAAGGTGCTTGATCTGGCCGCGTTTCTGGACCGACTCGATCGGGCAGAGGACGCGGCGAGCGATGACTTCCGCGTCGCGGCCCTTCACGCAGCCATCGCGATTCTCATCGACGGGCAAGGCGACCGCGCTCGGCGGATCCAGATGCTCCTGAGCGACCAAACGACAGAACCGATTGATGCCGCGCCCATGCAGGGTGCCTTCGGTGCTCCACCGGAGGTGGAGCCCGAATGAGGTACATCGACCCGCATATCCACATGGTCTCCCGCACCACCGACGACTACCGCCGCATGGCGCAAGCCGGATGCGTGGCCATCACCGAGCCGGCCTTCTGGGCGGGCTTCGACCGGTGCAGCGTGGACGGATTCCGAGACTACTACCGACAACTCACCGACACCGAGCCACGCAGAGCGGCGCAGTATGGCATCAAGCATCACTGCTGGCTGTGCATCAACCCGAAGGAGGCCGAGGACATCGGCTTCGCACGCGAGGTGATGTCAGCCATTCCCGAGTTTCTCGACTGTCCGAATGTACTGGGCATCGGCGAAATCGG
>JASMMN010000212.1 GCA_030748155.1 Phycisphaerales bacterium | reverse complement strand
TTACTCCCACCAGCACCTCAAGCTGACGCGTCTGCCAATTTCGCCACTCGCGCTTTGGGTGAAGCGGGGCAGGATAACAGAGCAGGCGGTGAAGGCGCCGCTCCGGCAGGCGAACACGCAGGCACTGGAGGAGAGGTGTATCCGGTAACCGTTGGCCATCTTCCCCTCTTACACGCATCGGGCACTTGGATCCCAGATCGACTTGTGGATTTGGAGTTGCAGCCTGACGTTGGTGGTGCCCTCGAGCATCCAGGAGGCGAGGATCGTCGGAGAGAGACCCGGGTGTCCTGTGATGTACCGGTCTGCCGGTGTCTTGTACACGGGGGCGAAGAGGATGGCAGCGACTCTTTCGGCAAGGTTGTGCCGTTCAATGAATTGGCATGACCATTCATAGTCTTCTCGATCGCCGATGACGAACTTGACCTCGTCGTGGGCGTGGAGCCGATCGATGTTGACGATGTCGTTGCGTTCGCACTGTCCGCTGCTTGGAGGTTTGAAGTCCACGATGCGGATGACACGAGGGTCGCAGGGCGAGAGGTCACATGCCCCGGAGGTTTCGAGCATCACTGTTCGCCCCGCATTGCAGAGTGCGGTCATCAACTCGTGGACACCTTCTTGGAGAAGCGGTTCGCCGCCGGTGATTTCGACGAGTGGGGTGGATCGCTCAAGGACCCGGGAAAGCACTTCCTGTACTTCCATCGCCTCGCCTTCATCGAAGGCGTATGTGGTATCGCACCAGGCGCATCGAAGATGGCATCCTCGAAGGCGTACGAAGACGCAGGGCAGGCCGGCGCGTGTGGACTCACCCTGAATGGAGTGGAAGATCTCGTTGATGAGTAAACGTGTGGGCATGCTGTTCGAAGGTCCCCGCTTCCTGGGGGAACTTCCGGAAGTCAGGTGGCAGCGCGATCGAGTTTGGTGCAGCGTTCGCGTTCTCCCCGGCCACGTAGTGGATAGTCCTTCCGCAGTGGATGTCCCGGGTAGTCTCGCCACAGGAGGATGCGACGGAGGTCGGGGTGTCCGGCGAACCGGATGCCGAACATGTCGAAGACCTCACGTTCCGGCCACTCGGCACCTGCCCAGAGGTCGGTCACGCTCTCAACGACGAGCCCAGGGTCTTCTTCGATGCCTGCGGTGTCGATGGTTGGATTCAGCCAGGCGCGGACTATCAAGGTGCGGTCGTGTGCATGGCTCGCGAGGATCCACGTGAGACCGAAGCGGCCGGGCTGCGGGACCGGATAGTCCAGATAATCGACCGCGGTGATCTGTGAAAGGAGGTTGTAGTTGCACGCGGGATCGTGGCAGAGAAAGTGCATGACCTCATGCACATCACTCGCCTCGATGGTCAGCGTCGTGCAGCCGCGAAACTCGGCAGCGCAGAGCATCTTGCCCGGGAACGCCGTTCTGACATGGTCAAGGGTTGGGTGTGTATGCGTGTTCATCACCTGGTTCATGGTAGCCGCGGCGATCGCTTACCGCGCTCCGGAGCCGCGGGGCTGCTCGAGTGTGATGGTGTCGATGCCGGGATCCATATTCCAGATCATCCGTGTAGCCTGCACCGGCATGGGCGAGCCTTGGGTGATCAGGGACACGGTCCGGCCGGCCCGCGCAACGAGTTCGGCGATTCTCGTCCGGGTGTTGTAGTCCAGCATGTGGCAGTCGGCTTTGCGGGTGGGCGTGGTCAAATAGACTCGCCCGACGGCGCGGAGGCGGTCGACTTCCATGTCGGCACCGAGTTGGAGAGGAGCGTCGCTCGACGGTTCGGCGGTGGTTTCCCCCCGTCTTGTCAGAACGTGGATCTCCTGTGCGGTGATCGTGGCGATGTCACGCTGGTCTATCGCACTCTTCCAGAGTCCCTCGACATCGCCGAACATCGTCATGCGGAACCGGTCATCGGCCTCGTGGGTGAGGTCGAGCCGTTCAGACCAGACAAACCGGCTGGTGCCGGGACCCGAGAAGGGGCCGCCGTCAGATCCGCCGTTTGACGGCTGCGCGGCCCACTCGGGTTCGCGGATGACGATATCACCGTCTCCGATGATTTCCGCCTCGGTCTTCAGGTCATCCCAGGTGATGTGCTGGGCACCAACGTAGAAGACACGAGGCAGCACCGTTCGAGCCGCCGTCTGCCATGTGCGGGTTTCCAGTTTGGCATCGCCTTTGGCGATCAATTGATGGAGTACCCGTCCCCCCGCCCGGAAGGGGTCATCGCTCGGTGGTGGCGGTGCATCGGTACTCAGGGTGGCGAACTCGAGTCGCACAGTGGTGCCCTGCAGGCTGCTTCGCTGTACCTCCGAGCGATCGACCACGATGTCCACATCGCCGATGATGTCCATCGCGCCGGCGCCGCCGCCGAAGTTCGTGTCGTAGTGCAGCGACTCGGTCCACAGGGTTCGCATCGTGACGCGGGGATCACCGGGGGCACCGACGATGCGAGGAGGTGGAATCCGAACATCCGTCGAAAGCGAGATCGGTTCGGCGAGCATTCGTGAGCGGCCCGAACCGCCCCAGTCGGCAGTCCCGGCAAGCCGGTCGATTCGGAGGTGTTGCCCGCGGTCGATGACAACGTCCTGTCGGGCGATCATCACATCGTCGCCGGTCAAGACGGCTACTTCCTGTTTGGCGTCGCCTTCAAGCCGTTCGGCAAAGGCCCGGGCGTTGTCCTTCATCAGCACCTGCACGTCGCCGGTGGCAAGAAAGTCGCGGACGGTGATGCGGTCGATGGGGCCATCGCCACTCGCCGCAGCCTCCTCCTCGACAGACTCGAGGGTGGCGATCAACTTGTCCGCCCAGAGCGTCTGGTCTTCGCTGTGGGCGCGAACACGTCTGCGGCAGATCAACCGGTCGGGGACGCTTTTGCCGGACTTATCGGGTACGAAGTCCATGTCGAGCGAGCCCGCGTCGATGGTCCCGTCGGGGCTGGCCATGGCCACCTCGCCCGTGAAGGTGATGGATCGCATGGCAGCGTCCTGCTGTTCGGCGGTGGGGTCGAAGTCGATGTGCACGGCCTCGGACCACGTGATTTCACTGTCCAACTCGCCCCGCGTCTGGGGCGTCGTCGGCCGCGTGACCCGGGTATCGGCCAGCAGGTTGGGCTGCGTAGCGAGCAAGAGGGCACGGCCTGCCCCGGGCCAGTCGGCGGTTCCCTCGAGCCGCTGCACCTGAAGCGACGTGCCGTGTTCGATGACGACTTCGCCGCGGGCGATGGTCAGATCGGCGGCTGTGAGTTCCACCGATTCCTGTCTGGCATCCCCCTGCAACTTGTCAGCCCAGACACGGGCACCGTCTGCCATGAGAATCTGCACGTTGCCGGTGGCGAGCACATCCCGCACTTCGATATTGCCGGTTGGATCCTGTGTTTCCGCCGATGATTCGGTCTCCGCGGGAGCGAGGGTGGCAAGCAGTTCATCCGACCAGAGTACCTGCTCGTCGTTCGCGGCCCGGATACCGCCTGATCCGATGAGTCGGTCGGGCACGGCCTTTCCGCCTTCGCCGGGCTCGAATCGCATCTCCAATTCATCGGCGATGATGGTGCCATCGGGACTCAGGACTTCGACATCCTGCAGGAATCGGATGGACTTGAGGCCAGCATCGTCGTTTGCCATAGCCTGATCAAACTGCATATCGACGCGGCCGACCCATGCAATGGTGGTCTCGTCGCCGCTGCGGACGGTGGGCGTCGTTTCGTCTGCCTGAGTTGGCAGTGTTGCCGCGACCAGCGTCGCGAGGCCTTCACCCTCGACGCCTGCCAATCCGGCCTCGGGGCGGGCCCACGTGTGCTGGCTTTCAATGGTGACATCAGGCGATGTGATGACGACTTTCCCAGGCGCGGCCGTTGTCAGGTCGAAGCGTTCGTCGGCAGATCGCCACACGATTTGCTCGCAGGTGGCGGTGGTACGCTGCACGGTGTCAAGGACACGCACCGGGCTACCCGACAGTTCCAGTCGCATGTCCTCGGGCCGAGGAGGCCGCTGATCGGCTTGCTCAAGGGGCACCATGGTGAGCGGGCCACTGCAGGTGACGAGTACTTCTTCCGGAGCAGGTACGGGGGGTACCAGTCCGATGGCGGCAGCAAGGAGAAGGGATGGCCTTCCAAGCGGTTGGCCGAGATGAACGGCTGCTGGACGAGGTTCGGAGTCGAACACCTCGGACTCAAATGAGAACACCACATGAAGCACATTGGCTGTTGCGATACGCCCGTGTCCCGCGGGCGTACCCTCGGGCGGAGTCTGTTCGATGCGGACGTTGTCGTGCAGCGTCAGGCGGTAGAAAGGCGGGGGCTCGGCATGGAGCGCGACCGGCAGGACACGGGGGCTGTTGTGTTCCAGACGGGGGTGGGTATTGGCCGAGGGCACGTCTCTCTGTCCTCTGGGCCGAGGCATGGAGGCAGCGGCAAGGAGGGGGGAGCGTGCCGCTGGCCCGTGTCTCTTGGTGCCTTTCGTCGCGTCCCCCGTCGAGAGGCCGTTTGAGTGGGACGGAGGAAGAAGGGGGGACGGGCCTGCTGCGCGAGTCTTGTTCCTGACGTCTCGCAGCAGCAGGTAATCGACCTCGGCAACCTCGAGATACTCAATGCGGTCATCGCGATCGTTGAGCAGGATTTGAAGGTCGCGGCCCTCCATCTGTTCGGTGGGCGTCTGCACCTTGAGGCGTCCTGCGCAACGGATTCGACCCGAGAGGTTGTCGAAGGCGGCGGCATTGGTGGTGATGGTGAGCGCGGGGGCATCCCGGACCGGGTCAGCGTAGCCACCGCGAACCTGCTCGAACATCCTGATCAACACGTTTTCGAGCAGGCGACCTTCTTCAAGCGCCCGACGGGGCGCGTAGGCGACCGCTTCGTCGCCGGAGAGCACCACGAGCCGGCCACCGCCCATGAAGAGTTCGACCTCTGGATCCTGCATCTCGACCCAGTGAGTGGGAAGATCCTTTGGGTTCGGATCCAGATGGGAGAACCGATACTGCTGTGCAAGGCGACCGGTGTCGTCGGCCACCTGAAGCCACCCACCTTCGGGCAGCGAAACCGAGAGGTTGGGATCCATGATCCCGCCCGCCATCCGGGTCCCTTCATCAAGGTTGCTTGGACCGATCAACTCGGTGATGGGCTCGTCCGACTCCCGGGGTGCTGATGTGCGTGTCCAGTCCACGAGAAGCAGCAGTCCCAGCACTGCAGCGGATGCTGCGAGACCAATGATGCCCAGTCGTCGCCACGTGGATC
Organism: Phycisphaerales bacterium; assembly: GCA_030748155.1. GTDB lineage: Bacteria > Planctomycetota > Phycisphaerae > Phycisphaerales > SM1A02 > UBA12567. Next base: position 4,029 of record JASMMN010000212.1, on the reverse strand, counting down.
CGGAATCTGAGGGCGTCACATTCATGGATCGGCGCACTCGACTTGGAGGATTTCGATGTCGCCGCCGCAGGAAACTTCCATCGCCATCGCCGCTTCACAGGCGCTGCGGACAATGGTTTGGTTGTCTGGTTCGGCACCAAACAACACATGCATGGCACCCAGAGCGTATTCGCAGCCGGATCCGATGGCGTGATACTGCTTGAACTCGGTCACGCCCAGATCGCTTGAGACCTTGAAGAGTCCGCCAGAAGAGGCGATCAGAAAAGTCGCGTCGAGATCGCCGAAGGGGGTCTCCTTGCTGGCGGATTGCTCGTTGACCAGCGAGTAGGTTTCACGGAGTGCTTTCCAAAAGCCGAGAAAGAATGCGTAGATCTCGCTGCGTGAATTCAGCGGTGGCGGGTCGGCAGTTGCAAGGAAGTGATCGAGGATGTCGTCGTACACAGCCCAGCCGGTTCCGCCGACAATTGCCTCCCCGACACGGAGCATCTTGCTGACCGATGCGTTGGTTTGGGGGATGGCCATGCTTTCCCCGAAGAGGGCAAGCGTGTCGGCGGCCATGGCGATGCTGCCGTTTCGGCGGACTGCTGCGACGATTGACATCGTGTCTAGTCCACGGCCACGCGGGGCGTCATGAGGTCCTGGATGTCGATCAAGCCGACAGCGCGGTCTTGGTCATCCACGACCGGGATTTCGTCGATGCGGTATTCAGCGACGAGCCTGCGGGCTTCGCCGACCGTCGCGTTGCGGTTGATGGTGAGCGGATCCTTCGTCATCAGCGTGCCGATCGACTTGGAGATTTGCTCGGGATCCTGCAGCACGAGCCGTCTGAGATCGCCATCGGTGAACAATCCAACAACGCGATCCTGCTTGTCCAGCACGAGCACCGCGCCGGCGTGCCGAACGGTTCCGGCATGATCTTCGGCGGTCTGCCGCAGCGCCTCTACCAGTGGGACGTCCACGCCGCTGGTCGTGAGGTTCTCGCCCACCCGGAAGCGAATGAGTTCCTCGATGGGGCGGAGCATCGCGCCGAGTGAGCCACCGGGATGACGTTGGCGAAAGTCCGAGGCCGTGAATGAGCGGCGATGCGCGACTGCCAGAGCGAGCGCGTCACCGCAGGCCATGGTCGCCGTCGTGGATGTGCTTGGCGCGAGGTTGAGCGGCCCGGCTTCATCCAGGTCGCCGAGACAGATGTGGGTTTCGCACAATCGCGCCAAGTGCGTGTCATCACTCCGAGAAACACCGAGCCGTCCCACGTCGTCATTGCGGAGAATGGCGGCGAGTTCCACGATCTCGGGCGTGCCGCCGGAGTAACTCAACAGCATTACGACGTCCTTGCTTCGGATGGCCCCGAGGTCGCCGTGTACGGCATCGGCTGGATGGACGAAGTGTGAGGGGATGCCCACCGACGAGAAGGTGGCTGAGATCTTCGCGCCAACCAGCCCCGATTTCCCCATGCCCGAGACCACCAGGTGTCCTTGGCAGGCATCGATCATGTCGATGGCCCCTTCCCACTGCCGGGCGACTGGGCCGTCTTGCTCGATGGCCGTGCACATGTCGCTGAGGGCGGCAGCCTCCTGACGGAGCACATCGACGATGATGCTGCAGGTATCGGGCCGAGTTTGAGAGGGGGCGGTCATGGGTACTATCCGGGTAGCGGTTCCGGGGGCGGTGTACGATGTTCAAGGAGAATATGGGTCAGTGTATCGCCGCACGCCCGAATCGACGCATGAACAGCCCCCAGCCATCTCAGAAAGACTATCGGGTCACCCTTGACGCCTTCGAAGGCCCGCTCGACTTGCTGCTCTTTCTGGTGCGGCGGGCGGAGGTGGATCTTCAGGACATTCCGATTGCGGAGATCACGGATCAGTATCTGGACGTGCTGCACCATACCGGTGGAGACGATGTGGATATTGAACAGGCGGGTGAGTTTCTCGTCATGGCTGCGACGCTTGTCGAAATCAAGTCCCGCAGCCTGAGTCCTCCTGAGCGAAGCGAGAGTGATGAGGGGGATGAGCCAGCGACAAGTGGCGATCCACGGGACGAACTCATTCGCCAGTTGCTGGCTTATCAACGCATCCGCGTGGCGGGCGATGCGCTTGAGGTGAGGAAGGTCGAGTTTCTACAGCGATACCCGACTGCAGTCGGCTTCGATCGCGATGCCTTCCCCTCGGCCAATGACGGGTTGGAGTTGGAAGATGTGCACCTGATGGACCTCTCCGACGCCTACGAGCGAATCGCCTCAGCGATTGACTTTGCCAGACTCGGGGATCACATCGTCGAGTTGGATGACACGCCGATCGCCCTGTACGAACAGGATCTGGTCGATCAACTTGGGCGGCGATCCGGTCGATCACTGCCGCTGCAGGACGCATTCGCCGGGCAGCAGCCGGGACAGCGAGTCGGCATGTTCCTCGCCATGCTCGAACTGGTGAGACGATTTCAGGTTCGCTTCGAGCAGGAGGGGGATGGACCGATTGAACTGGTACTGAGGCCAGAGGATGAGTGGGACAATTCTTCTCAGACCGATCAGGCCGATTGATCACGCCGTTTCTTCGGAGTCTTTTTTTGCCGGGCCTTCCCGATGGCGGCGTCGTGGAGCATCCGAACCTCCCGTTCAGTGAGATCACGCCATTGACCGGGACGCAAATCTCCCAGTTTGAGCGGTCCGATGGCGGTGCGGCGGAGTTTGCGAACGGGATGACCAAGGGCGAGCATCATTCGTCGGATCTGTCGGTTGCGCCCTTCGGTCAGCACGACCCGCATGGTTGTGCGGTCCCTCTGCGCCCGCGTGATACGGACCGAGTGGAAGCGGGCGGAACGTGGTTTGCCTGTTCGATCATCGGGCAGGTTGATGCCACGTTCAAGTCGCCTGACGGTGCGCTCGTCAACCTGCCCCTTGACGCTGATCTCGTAGACACGCCGCACATGATGTTTCGGATGACTGAGCAGGTTGGCCAGTTTTCCGTCGTTGGTGAGCAGCAGCAACCCCGACGAGTCCATGTCGAGTCGTCCGATACTGTAGAGCCGGACCTTGCTCGGGTGCGGCACCAGATCGACCGCCTGTCGTCGCTCCTGTGGATCTTCTGAACTGCAGATCACGCCGCGCGGCTTGAAGAGCATGACGCACACGGTCGGTGCACCCGTTCGCACTTTGCTGCCGTGGACCGTGATGGAGTCTCGCTGCGGATCAACCCACGCGGGAAGTGATGTGATTACGATGCCATTGACGCAAACCGCGCCTTCCTCCACCAGCGTTTCGCAGGCCCTTCGCGAGCCGATGCCGGCTGCAGCGAGGACCTTCTGGAGACGAGGCCCGCGGTTGGAATCCTGCATGTAGCCCTGCCCTTGCGCCTTGTCAGGACGCAGCACATGCCCCGCATCAACAGAATCCGGGGTGATCCAACCGGCAGGGACGTCATCGGGTTGTGGTCGATGGGATGACATGGCGAAGAAGTGGTATCTGGAAAGGGGGTAGGCTACCCCAGTCCCCATGCAGCAGTCGGCATCCGAATCCATTTCGCTCGCCTCTGTGAGCGGCGATCAGTCTCGATTCTTCGGGACCGTATCGCTGATCATGGGAATTGCGGTATGGATCACCGAAATACTCGTGCCGGTGATCTGCTTCGGTCTTCTCGGCATGCGGTTCCAGGATATGGAGGCGGCGGGCTCCGACACCATGAGCAGCTCGCAGTGGGGGGCCTTTCTGATGGTCGTGGCGCTGGCTTTCGCCGGATTTCTCGCCATCGTCGGCGTGGTGCTCGGCCTGCTTGGGGCCAGTTTCGCCACAAGCGGGCGGAGGCGGGCGATGATCGGGATTTGCCTGAATGCGACGGGCTGGGTTGTGGTGGCGATCTTCTTTGTAGCATCGTTCGGTGGATGATGGGACTGTCTCGCTGGCGACAATCTTGGAGTGATCTTCGCAAGCGTCTTCTGGGGCAGCGATGGGCCGAGTTGAGCGGACGGGACCGCAAGGTCCGTTTTGTGTTGGACATTGCGCGACTCGCCGCACTGCGGCTGCGACGAAATCGT